>CANGCW010000109.1 GCA_947452525.1 Actinomycetota bacterium | reverse complement strand
GCCTATCCACTATCTGAGAATCTCAGCCATTTAAATGGCGCTCTTCAAGCGCTCTCCACTGATATTGAAATTGCGCAATCGCTCGGCGGTGCTGAGATCATCCACTCTCACACTTGGTACGCCAATATGGCCGGCCATTTCGGTTCACTTTTACACAGTAAGCCGCATGTAATAACCGCGCACTCACTCGAACCTGATCGCCCTTGGAAAGCAGAGCAACTTGGTGGCGGGTATCGAATCTCCTCATGGGCAGAGAAGACTGCATATGAGGCAGCTGATGCAATCATCGCCGTGAGTAATGGAATGCGCCGCGACGTTCTCAAGGCCTACCCCGCCCTCGACCCGACAAAGGTCCATACAATCTTAAATGGCGTCGACACTGTGAAATATGCACCGACCGAAGATCCTGCGCTCTTGGGTCGCCTGGGAATTACTGGACGATACGCAATCTTTGTTGGTCGAATCACCCGTCAAAAAGGTCTCGGCCACCTCTTGCGTGCATGGAAGAACGTCGACCCATCACTCGGTCTTCTTATTGCAGCAGGCAGTCCAGATGAACCAGCTATTGGTGAAGAGATTGCAGGCCTCATTGCTGAGTTGCAACGTGAGCGAAAGAATATTTGGTGGCAGGAGAAGATGCTGCCTCAACCTGAGTTAAAGGTCCTTCTCTCTCAATCTGAATTCTTTATCTGCCCTTCAATTTATGAGCCACTCGGCATTGTGAACCTTGAGGCGATGGCATGTCAGACCGCTGTTCTCGCCTCCGATGTTGGCGGAATCCCTGAAGTAGTTGTTGACGGAGTTACTGGCGAACTCGTTCATTACAACGGTGAAGCAGCCACTTTTGAAGCGTCACTGGCTGAGAAGATCAATCAATTTAATGCTGATCCCGCAAAGATTGCTCGATATGGAGCGGCTGGTCGTCAACGGGCAATCGATGATTTCTCATGGGATGCAATCGCAGACCAGACTATTGCTCTCTATTCATCCCTAGTTCGCAAGTAATCCCACACATCGCACCCAATAGCCGTTAGGAAGTTATGTCACGCAAGAATTGGTTCCTCTTTATCTTTGTTGGCTTTGTATGGGGCATCCCCTATCTCCTGATGAAGAATGCAGTACATGAGGTCTCGCCCTACATCATCGTCTTCTCTCGCACGATTATTGGATCGGTCATCCTCATTCCCATCGCACTTCGACGCGGAACTCTCGGGCAGGCCTTTGGAAAGAACTTTAAGTTTGTCATCCTCTATGCCATTGGCGAGATGGTCTTTCCCTGGATCTTCATCACCAGTGCAGAGAAGAAGATTACCTCGGGGCTAGCTGGCCTGCTAGTTGCAACTGTTCCAATCTGGTCATCCATTCTCGCTTCACTCCGTGGCGATAAATCAGTCTGGCATGCAAAGCGCCTGGCAGGAATGCTTCTCGGCTTCGTCGGCGTAGGCCTCGTTGTTGGAATCGAGAGCTTCCGAGGCCATCAGGATTCACTCTCCATCGCGATAGTCATTCTCGCTGCAATCTGCTACGCATCCGCAGTAACGATGTTGACTGCGAAATTGCCGGGCGTGGATGGCGTGGCGGTAAATGGAGTTGCGATGCTCTTTACCGCCCTTCTCTACACACCGTTCTCTCTTACTCACCTACCTGCGCATATCCCCTCGACAAAGGCGCTTCTCTCACTCCTTGTCCTAGGGCTACTTCCCACAGCGCTTGCCTTCTACCTCTTCTTCATCCTGCTCTATGACATTGGCCCAGCGAGAGCGAGCCTGGTGACATACCTCAACACTGCATTCGCAGTTCTCTTAGGAATTATCTTCTTAAACGAGAAGGTAACGACGGGAATCGTTCTCGGTCTACCACTGGTTCTTATCGGCTCATATTTTGCGAGCAAGAAGAGTGAAGCGCGGGTAAAGAAAGTTACTCAGTAAAGCCCATTCGAGCTAAGGCCTTAGGGTCACGCTGCCACTCCTTCGAAATTTTCACATGAAGACCAAGGAATACTTTCGCGTCGAGGAATGTCTCGATTCCGGTACGAGACTTTGTGCCAATCTCTTTTAAGCGCGAACCCTTAGGGCCGATGATGATGCCCTTCTGACTATCGCGCTCCACGTGAATCGTTGCGTGGATATCGTAGAAGTTCTTTCCTTCACGCTTCCCATATTCATCAAGGGTAACCATCACTGAATGAGGAAGCTCCTCATAGAGATCTGCAATTGCCGCTTCGCGAATCCACTCACAGATCATCAACTCGGTCGCTTGGTCGGTCGTAATATCTTCAGGATAAAGTGATGGTGATTCTGGGAGATGTTTTGCAAGGAGTTCAAGGAGAAGATCGGTCTGATCTAGATTCTTGCCCGATACCGGAATGATCTCTTCCGCGGTGATTGACTTCTTCTCAAGGAGAGATTGCACTTCAAGAAGTTTCTCCATCAACGCTTCAGGCTTAACGAGATCCACTTTCGTGACCGCCACATAGATTCGACGAATCTTTGCCAGGCTATCGAGGATGTACTCATCGCCTGCGCCAATTGTCTCGTTTGCAGGAAGGCAGATAAGAGCCGCATCTACGGATTCAAGGCTCTCTGTCACCATTGCATTGAGGCGATTGCCGAGAAGTGTCTTTGGCTTATGTACGCCGGGGGTATCGACGAGGATCATTTGGAAATCTGGCCGAGTAATAATTCCACGGATGGGATTACGTGTTGTATTTGGATGGTGCGATGTAATAACGATCTTTTTACCAACCAGCGCATTCACGAGTGTCGATTTTCCAGTATTCGGCCGTCCGACGACCGCTACGAAACCAGACTTATGTGAACTCATAGCCTTATTCTCTCACTATAAAGGCTCTATCAATTGCACAATCTCATCAGCACATGTAACCAACTCCGCCTTCCTCTCGTTGATGAGAGCGTGACAACCCGCACTAGTCGGAGAGGTAATGGGACCTGGTACGGCCATCACGGGTCTAAAGAGTTCCCCTGCATCACGAGCGGTCCTGATAGATCCGCTTCTCAGGGCTGCCTCCACCACTACTGTGCCTTGACCTAGCGCCGCTATTAACCGATTACGGATGAGGAAGCGATGCGCGAGTGCGTTCACATCTGGCAAAACCTCTGAGATTAAGAGTCCATCGATACTGATTGCCTCATAAAGCTTTGTATTTGAAGCGGGATAGGCGTTGCGCACACCGCCACCCAGTACAGCAATCGTGGCTCCATCGGCAGCGAGTGCTCCGCGATGGGCATCCGAATCGATACCGAGCGCTCCCCCGCTGATAACGAGATAGTCGCGATCTGCCATCGAACTCGCAAACTCGCTGGCAACACGAGATCCGTAAGCTGTTGGATTTCTACTTCCAACAATAGAGATACTTCTCTTGATAACTCCAAGTGCATGGAGATTGCCCCGACCAATCAATCCAAATGGTGGAGCAATAAGTTGTTCTAGAGAATCTGGCCAGAGTTCGTGCGATGGGGTGATGAAGTGATACTCCCCAAGAGATTCAACCAACTTCTCAGTTGAGATCTTCTTCGCCATCTCTTGAATGCGATCAGATCCATGCTTCCCATCTGTATAGGCGCTGTTATTGATTCGCTCCACAAGGCTTTCAGCTCCCCATCTGACCACCTCTCCTGTCCAGAAGCGCGAATTGCCTTCGATGAGTGCGAGCAGAGTTAGCCGTGCACTCTCATCGCCCGTCACTCCAACTGCCCCATTCTCATCTGCAGCGCGCGTTCAACATCCTCAAGGGTTGGCACCTCCCCGCCACGAGCATCAGAGATACTCCATGAAAGGCGTAAAACCTTATGAAATCCACGAGCACTGATGAGTTGCGAATCGAGGGATTTATGGAGAAGTGCCATCGCCGCTCTCGATGCAGCAAATCGTTTTCGTAGGGCCGTGGGTGGAATCTCAGAGTTGAGAGTCCAACCTGATTCCCTAAACCGCTC
>CANGCW010000108.1 GCA_947452525.1 Actinomycetota bacterium | reverse complement strand
TTATTTCGGAAGAAGGTAATGATCCTGCCCTCGCGCCACTCCTCATCTTCACTCTCCTTTGCGAGTGTATATGCGGTGTAGATCAGGAAGAGACCGAAGAAGAAGAAAATCCACTGAAAACGATGTACGACGACAGATCCAACTGCGATGAAGATTCCGCGGAGGAAGAGCGAGGCCACAATTCCAATAAGAAGTACAAGCTGCTCGCGCTCCTTCGGAACTTTAAGCCGAGCAAGGATGAGAATAAAGAGGAAGAGGTTATCGAATGAAAGTGAATACTCAGTGAGCCACCCGGCAAAGAACTCCGACCGTGCAGTCTCTGTTGACCAGATGCCAAGTGAGAAGCCGAAGCCAACCGCTAGTGCAACATAGAAGAGTGTCCAGGCAATAGCAGTGCGAAGCGAAGTCTCGTTGTTGCGATTGTAGAAAGCGAGCGCAAAGTCGAATGCGAGGACTACGGCGAGCGAGGCGAGGGTGATAGCCCAGATAGTTAGCGACATTTATTTGATCTCATCACTCTGAGTGGCAGTAATTATTTCCGGAAATGGAACGCCGGTGGAGGAATGACAGTCATATCCGTTGGGATTCTTCTCAAGATAACGCTGGTGATAATCCTCAGCCAACCAGAATCGAATATTTTCCGCATCCACAATTTCGGTACAGATCTTATCCATGCCATTCTCAAGGAGAACCTCTTCATAGGCATCGCGCGTATTAACAGCTTCGATCGCCTGCTCTGGAGAATCAGTAAAGATTGCACTTCGATATTGAGTACCGATATCGCCACCCTGTTGATTGAGAGATGTTGGATCATGCATTGTCCAGAACTCTTGGAGCAATCTGAGGTAACTAATCTCTGCAGGTTCAAAGATCACTTCGACAACTTCGGCGTGACCAGTCTTTCCGGTACAGACCTCTTCATAAGATGGATACTCAGTGGTGCCGCCCATATAACCGACAGTTGTATCGATTACGCCAGGTAACGACCAGAATCGACGCTCAGCGCCCCAGAAGCAGCCAGTTGCGAAGAATGCTCGCTGATAGTCATGCCCGATATTGGATCGCCCCGTGGAATCTTCGCTCATCTCCCCATTCTTTCACGCCTGATAGCCTTCCCCAGTATCAACCCTCGAGCCCCCGTAGCTCAGGGGATAGAGCACCGCCCTCCGGAGGCGGGTGCACAGGTTCGAATCCTGTCGGGGGCGCTCCATTTCGAGAGAAATCTCCATCTCTGCATCAACTCCCCATCAATGTGACGCAAAACCTTCCCCTTTTCCAAAACTCTAAGGAATGTCTCGGCGAATACCCTTGTTATAGGTCTAGAGACGCGAGAGAATACGCCTCTGCTAATAAGTTTTACTTGTTACAACGAGCTGCACTGCGGTACATCGAGGTAGATGGTCGTGCCAACGAAGGCACCATCCCGATGGTGAACCTGAATGTAGTTGCACGCGAATCGCTCTTTGATTCGACCAAGTTATGCCCTGTACCACCCTGTACAGGCCCGCGAGGGTTTGATGGGGTCGAGATTTTAAGGAGAATGACCACATATGGACTGGCGACATCAATCTGCCTGCCGAGAAGAGGATCCAGAGCTCTTCTTCCCTGTCGGCAACACCGGTCCTGCCTTGGCACAAATTGAAGAGGCAAAGAAGGTCTGCAACCGTTGCATCGTGAAGGATGCCTGCCTTGCTTGGGCACTTGAGAGTGGTCAGGATGCTGGCGTCTGGGGTGGCCTCTCAGAGGATGAGCGTCGAGCCATGAAACGTCGTGCAGCTCGTAATCGCGCACGCATGATGGAGAGCCAGAACCAGTACTAAGTTTGGCTGGATCACTCTTACCTGCTTGCCCCGTTCACTTGAAACAACGAGAACTTATCTTTAGTTAAATACCTAACCGTTGAAACTCAATCTTGATACAGCGATTCTGAATAACTTCCAAGCCGTAGGAACGCCCGCGCTCTGCCTCATCACTATTTCGAATTCCTAACTGCATCCAGAGCACTTTCGCTCCAGCGGCGATAGCGCCATCCATAACCTCAGGAATATCTTCTGACTTACGGAAGGCATCGACGATATCGATGGTCTTGCCAACTTCAGCTACGAGATCTGCCAACGAGTGATAAACCTTCTTCCCCCACAACTCATCTAGCGCTGGATTGACGAGGTAGACCTCAAGATCAGTCTTCTCGATCAAGTACTTAGCAACATGATTGCTCGCGCGGTCCTCTTTCGCAGAGACGCCGATAACGGCAACGCTCTTGCTCCCCTGCAACAGAGCGGAGAGTTCGGCATCGTTGAGAAGGAGATCTGGGGATTCGTTACTCATGTAATCACAGTACTACTAATTGCCAACGGCGTATCGAGATGACTTAGAATGTGGCCATGGCTAACTCCGGAAGCAATGTATATGGCGAAGATGAGGCAATCACTTACAAGAGTTCGGTCGATGAGACTGCACTCAAGGAGCAACTCGACCCACTCTCCTACGCCGTTCTGCGCGAAGCAGCAACAGAGCGTCCATTCACCGGGGAATACAATGACGTATATGAAGTAGGCAGTTACAGATGCAAGGCATGCGGGGCCGAACTCTTTAAGAGTGAGGCCAAATTTAAGACGGGCTGCGGTTGGCCTTCCTTTTATCAACCAACAGAAGGCGATGCCGTTGTTCTTATTGAAGATCGCTCGCTTGCTCCACGCGTTCGCACCGAAGTTCGTTGTGCAAATTGTGGCTCGCACCTTGGCCATGTATTCGAAGGCGAAGGTTACGAGACACCTACTGATCAGCGTTACTGCATCAACTCGGTTGCACTCGTTTTAGAGCAGGCTTAAAGCCGCCAACCAAGAGTAATTCACGTTCTAGTGAGTTACTCGAGTTCACCAATCAACTTGAACTGACCTTCGCCCGTGAGTTGTCCCTGCTTTGAGTACATCTCCAACTTTGAACGAGTATCTGCGATATCGAGATTTCGCATTGTGAGCTGACCAATGCGGTCCGTTGGTCCAAATGCTGCATCCTCTGTTCTCTCCATGGAGAGTTTCTCTGGGTGGTAGCTCAGCGCTGGACCAGTTGTGTTGATAATGGAGTAATCGTCACCGCGACGAAGGCGGATAGTTACCTCACCCGTGACAGCAGATGCGACCCAACGAGTAAGTGATTCACGGAGCATGAGTGCCTGTGGATCAAACCAACGGCCCTCATAGAGCAAGCGGCCTAAGCGGCGACCCTCTGCGTGGTAGTTCGCGATTGTGTCTTCGTTATGAATCGCACTGATAAGACGTTCGTAGGCAATAAAGAGGAGTGCCATTCCCGGCGCTTCATAAATACCGCGTGACTTCGCTTCGATGATGCGGTTCTCGATCTGGTCGGCCATGCCAAGTCCATGACGGCCACCGACTTTATTCGCGGTGTCGAAGAGTGCAACGACATCTTCAAAGTGCTCTCCGTTGATGGCGACAGGGCGACCCTGAACAAATTCAATCTTCACGTCTTCGGTTGCGATTGCAACAGATGGATCCCAGAACTTAACACCCATGATTGGCTCAACAATCTCAATGGATGTATCAAGTTCCTCAAGGCTCTTCGCTTCATGAGTCGCGCCGAGAATATTTGCATCGGTTGAATATGCCTTCTCCGTTGAATCGCGGTAAGGAAGGTTGTGAGCAACAAGCCATTCAGACATCTCTTTACGTCCGCCGAGCTCGGTTACGAAATCAGTATCAAGCCATGGCTTATAGATGCGAAGCTTTGGATTAGCAAGGAGGCCATAACGGTAGAAACGTTCAATGTCATTACCCTTATAAGTGGAGCCATCTCCCCAAATGGAGACGCCATCTTGAAGCATTGCTCGAACAAGGAGTGTGCCAGTTACTGCGCGACCGAGTGGGGTTGTGTTGAAATATTGCTTGCCGCCAGAACGAATATGGAAAGCGCCACATGCAATCGCAGCGAGGCCTTCTTCAACGAGAGCGTTTTTGCAATC
>CANGCW010000107.1 GCA_947452525.1 Actinomycetota bacterium | reverse complement strand
TGTTAAGTAACTGGTGTCATTGATGCGACTCACGCGAACGGAATCCCCGTTGAAGTTCAGTGTTGAGAGAGAGGAAGGATCGATGGTGATTCGCTGAAAGAGATCTAGCGGCGTTCCAAGGTAGTGGGCGAGAACAACTTTTATAACATCGCCATGCGTAACGACGAGAATCTCTCCACCATCTAACCGTTTTGATTCTATAAATGCGATCACCCTGCTGCGCATCTCTTCAAAACTCTCCCCTTGAGGAAATCGAAAATGCGATGGGGCGCTCTGGATAGAGGCCCACTCTTTCTTCTTTGCAAGGAGAGAAAGTTTCTTCCCGCTCCACATTCCATAATCCATCTCGATGATTTCACGAGACTTGATGGCTCGCTGCTTCTTCGCCTTAAGAAGTGGTGCAACGGTCTCCTGGCATCGCTGCAGAGGGCTCACGTAGATGCTCGAAAAGTTTGTGGTCGAGAGAGAGTTCGCTAATTGCTGTGCTTGCTCCAACCCCGCGGGAGAGAGTGAGATGCCCTCGATTCGTCCAGCGAGCACACCTTTAAGATTCGCAGAAGATTGCGCGTGTCTGAGAAGGGTGAGTGTTGTTGAGCGCGCCATGAGTGAAGGTTACCGAGTTAAAGGAGAAACTTTGCTAATCTCCCCGATATGGAGATGCGCCAACTTGGATCAAGCGGCCTACGTGTAGCGCGCTTAACGCTAGGAACCATGACATGGGGGCGCGATACCGATGAGCACGAGGCTGCCGAACAGCTCCGCTCCTACCTCGATGCCGGTGGAAACCTCCTTGATACCGCTGCGATATATGGCGATGGAGATAGCGAACGCGTAATTGGGGGTTTCCTCGGAACCCTTGTTGTGCGCGATGAAATTTTGATTGCAACTAAGGGAGGAATTTCGATTAAAGATGGCGAACGCGTCGTCGACAATTCTCGTAATTCCTTAATCAGAGATTTGGATAACTCTCTCGCTCGGTTGGGCACAGATTACGTTGATCTGTGGCAGATCCATGCAACAGACCCATCTGTCCCAATTGAAGAGGTGCTCTCAACGTTGGATTATGCGGTCTCAAGTGGCAAGGCTCGCTATGTTGGGCTCTCGAACTTCCCAGCATGGCAAGTTGCTCAAGCCGCAACGATGCAGAATCCACTCTTTGGAAAGACGCCAATCGCCTCGCTACAGGTTGAATATTCACTGCTCAATCGACGGATCGAACGCGAAACAGTTCCGGCGCTCAACTCGCTCGGTCTCGGACTGCTTGCCTGGTCACCGCTTGGTCGTGGAGTTCTCACTGGCAAGTACCGTGCCGGCATTCCATCTGACTCACGCGGTGCTACGCCACACTTTGCTGACCGAATCGCGGCTTACCTTGATCCACGGAGCAGAAATATCGTGGATGCTGTCTGTGTAGCGGCCGAGGGGCTCGGTTACTCCCCTATTGAAGTTGCTCTCTCCTGGGTGCGCGATCATCCATCGGTTACATCAGCGATTGTTGGCGCCCGAACCGGCGCCCAGTTGCGCGGAGCACTGACCGTCGAGGAGATCGTATTACCTGAACAAGTGCGTACCGCGCTCGACGAAGTATCGGCACTCAGCGAGTAGTACTAGCAGTTCTCCAGGAAGCGTCCGAGAACGCGTACTCCAAACTTCACTGCATCAACAGGAACTCGTTCATCCACACCATGGAATAGCGCAAAGAAATCCAATTCTGGTGGAAGGCGTAGTGGGCTGAAGCCGTATCCGATAATTCCTAAATCTGAGAGCGCTTTGTTATCTGTTCCACCGCTCATGAGATAAGGAACTGGAATTCCTTCAGGGTCTTCCGCAAGAATCGAACCGTTCATTGCAGCTACGAGCGGGCCTTCGAACTCCACTTCCAGGGCCTTATCGCGAACGAGAACTTCGATCTCTCCATCCTCGCCAACGAGCTCGCGGATTGTCGATGCAAGTTCATCTTCATAACCTGGAAGGAATCGACCATCGACAACCGCGCTTGCAGTACCAGGAATCACATTTGCTTTGTAGCCAGCTTCCAACATAGTTGGATTTGCGGTGTTCTGAACTGTCGCTCCCATCATGCGCGCTGCTCCGCCAATATGCTTTAGGAGTGGGCGTGGATTTGCAGGGTCATAGACCTCACCTGTGAGTTCAGCGATCTTTGCAAAGAATTTGGAGCCCGTCTTGGTCTCGCGCTGTGGCCACTCATATTGGCCGATACGTGCAACTGCGCGGGCTAACTTTGTTACAGCATTAACTGGATTGATAAAGCTTCCATGGCCTGCATTACCGTGCGAGGTAATCTTCGTCCACTGAATGCCCTTCTCCGCGGTTTCAACGAAGTAGAGGCGGTGTCCGCCGGTAATCGTTACTGAGAAGCCGCCAACTTCTGAGATTGCCTCCGAGTAACCTTCAAAGAGTTCAGGGCGATTCTTAACAAACCAGCGTGAACCGAAGACGCTGCCTGCCTCTTCATCTGCGAAGAAGATCAAGAGGAGATTGCGTGGTGGCTTGATACCCGCGCGAGCCCAGGCGCGAACAATGGCGAGGAACATCGCGTCGCCATCCTTCATATCGACTGCGCCGCGACCCCAGATATATCCATCTTTAATCTCTCCAGAGAATGGATCAACGCTCCAGTCATCAGCATTCGCCGGTACAACATCAAGGTGTCCATGGACAACGATTCCAGGTCGGGATGTATCTGAACCCGCAATCTTCGCAACGACATTGACGCGCTTCTCGCCCGTCACGACAAGCTCGGATGCGATACCTACCTCAGCAAGCTTCTCGGCGCAGTACTTCGCTACCGCCTCTTCATCGCCTCTACCCTCACCGAAGTTGACGCTAGGGATACGGATCAACTCTTGGAGGATCTGGATGCAATCCGCCTCCATCTCGAGGATCTGCGTCGGGGTTAAGGTCATCTCTGGAGTCATGTCCCTATCCTGCCATTTCTTGACTGAACTGCCCACAGTGGCCGCGCTAGAAGGCGATTTCCCCCAACGCCAGGAGCCTTGCTACTATGCGCCTGCTCAATTGCACTCGTCCGGGTGGCGGAATTGGCAGACGCGCTAGCTTGAGGTGCTAGTTCTCGCAAGGGATTAGGGGTTCAAGTCCCCTTTCGGACACAAAAGACACCTTCACTTCTTACCCATTCAGGTAGCGAGTGGAGGTTTTTTTATGGGGCGACGAGACGCAGAAGTGAACCGCGATGCTCCTCATCATGTTCGAGAATCCAGAGAACAAGGTCAGTCAATGTTAACTCGCCCCGAACTTCATGGTGCCACGTGCGTTGCCAGATGGCGGCATCAAGACCTTTCAGGAGCATAAGAAGAGCTGTTCGCATGGCGAGAAAATCGGCAGCAACCGAGGATCTCTCCTGGTCCATGTAACGTTCACGAGTAGCGACCGGATCCGGCTCCCACCAAGGAAAGTTTGCACCGCCGGGGTGTCTCTCGTTGTAGTTAGCGTCGAGAATGGCTCGGATGCGCTCGCTCCACACCTCTTCATCGACTTGCGTGAGATGGCCCAAGATAACCTGTGCGGGCCACGTAGCTAAGTCCGTGGGAGCTTGAGCGGCCTCACTTGCAACGATGATGCGATCTGCAGACATGATTAACTCAACGAGAAGAACTCCCGGATTGATGCCGTGCGGTGTCTGCTCGTTCACGGGAGAAGGATTCCCTAAAAGGTATCCATTGTCACCCTTATGCACGGGCGAGGGTCGCTGAAAAATCTCCATGAAGTGGCAGGATACCGCCATGGCTGAGTTGACGTACTACTGCGGAACGATGGATAGCGGTAAGTCGACCCTGGCCCTCCAAACGGCCCACAATCATAAGAGTCGTGGTCGCCAAGGCGTGATCTTTACCAATCGCGACAGAGGTGGACCAGGCGCTATCACGAGCCGTCTCGGACTTAAGAGCGATGCAGTCGAAGTTGGTCCTGAGTTGGACCTTCATAAATATGTTGTTGAACTTCTCTCGCAGGGCCAACGTGTTGATTTCGTTATCAGCGATGAGACCCAATTCTTTGAGCCGGCTCATATCGAGCAGTTAGCCAAGATTGTTGATGGC
>CANGCW010000106.1 GCA_947452525.1 Actinomycetota bacterium | reverse complement strand
GCGATCTGCCATCTGGCGAACTGTCTCAATATCATGAGTTACGAGAACAACTGCGGCGCCAGCCTTCATGATCTGCTCTGTGCGCAACCGTGACTTCTCGCGGAACTCCTCGTCGCCAACGGAGAGCACCTCATCAATGAGCAATAAATCTGGTGTTTTATCTGTAGCGGTAGCAAAGGCGAGACGTGCAACCATGCCAGATGAATAGGCACGCACCGGAATATCAAGATGCTCTGTTAACCCGGCCCACTCAGCGATGGGTTCAATGCGAGTGCGCATTTCAGATACAGATCGTCCAAGAAGCGCGCCATACAAAACAATATTTTCCGCACCCGTGAGTTCCGGATTGAATCCTGCTCCGAGCTCAATCATTGGTGCGACATGGCCTCGCACAATTACCCGACCTGTAGTTGGCGGAAGCACGCGAGCCACGACTTTAAGGAATGTTGATTTTCCAGCACCGTTACGACCGATAACGGCGAGTGTTTCGCCCCGCTTTAACTTCAGTGAGACGCCATTGAGCGCATAGAACTGCTCATGTTGAATCTTCCGCTTAATTGTGTTGATTGCTGCGTGCTTAAGGGAACGCACGCGATGACGTGAACGACGGTAGGCAAGGGTCACATCTGTGGCTTCGATGATGTATTGGCTCATTAGAGTTTCGCCACCAATTTCGCCCACTTCTTCTGGAAGAGATAGAAGCTGAAGAAGAATGTCAGAAGCGCAGTTGCAATCATCATCGCCCAGTTGCCTAACGTTGCTGATGCATTTCCCCCGTAGATCGTTCTAAATACTTCGAGGAAAGATGTGAGCGGATTTAAGCGAATAACGCTCTGAGTATGTGGTCCGAGAGCTGAGAGTGGATAGAAAACTGGCGTCATATACTGGAAGAGCATCAAGAGAATGACGAGCACACTTCGCACATCATCAAAGTTGATGTAGGCGATGGCCAGCAAAAGGCCGAGTCCGGTGGTGAAGAGAACCATGCAGGCCATAAAGACGAGAACAAGAGGTGCTTGTGCGCCGGGTGCTTTACCCAGTGCGATTAAAACAATCGTGAGCGGCACAAGACCGAAGAGAAACTGGATGGCATTAGCGATCGAAGATGAGAGCGCGAAGACTTCTGGTCGAACGTAGACCTTCGTCAGAATGGCCGCATTCTGTGCAATGGAATCAGCTGCCATCGTCATCGATTGTGAGAAGAAGGTCATACAGAGAATTCCAGAGAGCAGGTAGGGCAGGAAAAGGGTTCCATGGCTCATCTTCTGCTTGAAGACGGTATTAAATACATAGAAGAAGACTGCAGTTGTAATTAGTGGGTTGAGAAGAGACCACCAGATACCGATAATGGAGCGCTTGTAGCGAACGGTGAGATCACGTTCAATCAGAAGGCGCAGCAGGCTGCGGCGCTCGTAGATGCCCTTGAGCTGGGTAATGATGATTCGGGAAGGCGCTGCCGAGTCATAGACCTGCGTTGGCTCTGGCAATTCATAATTCATCTTCTTCATGGGTTACTCGCCCATCGTTTGTGCAATATCGGTGATGATCGTCTCAAGTGAGCGCGTAGGTCTCCAGCCGAGTACCGATTCAATCTTAGAAATGTTTGGGACACGGCGCTGCATATCTTCAAAGCCTGCACCGTACGCATCTTCGTACTCCTTCCGAGCAATTGCACTGGAAGAGTTAAGTGTTGCGATTACCTTTTCGGCCAGCTGCTTAATCGTGATCTCTTCATTGTTGCCGATATTGAAGACCTCACCGAGCGTCTTATCGCTATCGATAATGAGAAGAATTGCAGAGACTGCGTCGAGGACGTGGCAGAAGCAACGGCTCTGTTCGCCATCACCAAAGACCTGAAGCGCTTCACCTTCAAGTGCAGCAGCAACAAAGCGAGGAACGACCATTCCATAGTGCCCAACTTGGCGCGGACCTACGGTGTTGAAGAAGCGAGCGATGCGGACTGGCAACTTACGTTCTGCAAAGTAGAAATAGGCCATCGACTCATCAATCGCCTTTGCCTCGCTGTAAGACCAGCGGGCAACAAGTGGTGAACCGAGAACGCGATCTGAGTTCTCAGAGAGCGCATCTCCGCCGTTCTTTCCATAGACCTCAGATGTTGAAGCGAGGAAGAGTGGCTTTTTAAATTCTGATGCAGCTTCTAGGATAACTTCAGTGCCACGCAGGTTGGTAATCAAACTCTCCAGTGGTTTATCGACGATGGTAAATACACCTACCGCCGCAGCCAAGTGGAGAATGTGATCGACCGTTGGAACGATCTTCCGTACGAGAGCGGTATCGAGGACAGAACCTGCAAAGAACTCCACCTTTGGATGGCCGATGAGATGTTCGATGTTGTGGTGATTACCAGTGCTAAGGTCATCGAGGATGGTGACTTCGTCCCCGCGTTCAATTAACGCATCTGCGAGGTGAGAGCCAATAAATCCCGCTCCACCCGTGATGAGGTATCTCATTAGTAGCCTCCGCGGGTATCGAGAACAGGTGTCTGTCCAAGGAGTGAAATATCAGTACCAGGATGTGGGTTTGCAAAGATGACGAGGTCATAACCTGAAGTCAGCGGAGTTGAACTTTCGCCAGCCCACTCTTTGACGAGTGTGTCATGCCATGAGACAGCTGCGCCGCGAGAGCGTAGCTCTGCAATGAGATCAATAGCTGGGGATTCACGCATATCGCTGACACCTGGTTTGTACGCGATTCCCACAACAAGAATTCTCTTTCCTTCGAGGGCGCCTAACTTACCCATTGCAATCCCTGCGAAGAAGGCGGGCATAGAACGGTTCACATCATTAGCGAGATCGATAAAGCGCGATGGCGCACCAATCTCGTGCGCCTTGTGCGATAGGTATGAGGGATCAACGGGAATGCAATGTCCACCCACTCCGGCAGATGGGAAGAAGGGCATAAAGCCATATGGCTTAGTTGAGGCGGCCTTGATGACATCGCGTACATCAACGCCAAGTCTCTGGCAGAAGATGGCAATCTCATTAATGAAAGAGATATTGATAAGGCGGAAAGAATTCTCGAGCAACTTTGCAACTTCAATCACTTCAACGGATTCGCCACGATCAACCCGATTGATAAATGCGGAGTAGAAATCAACCGCCCGCTCCGTTGCTGCTGGCGTTAACCCGGCGACGAGCTTTGGCGTATTGCGGATATTCCACTGTTTATTCGAAGGGTCGATGCGCTCAGGCGAGTAGGCAATTTCAATCTGCTTCTCAGTTCCAATGATCGGCGCAACGACGCCACGTGTAGTTCCAGGGGCAATTGTGGATTCGACGATTAAGAGCGAGCCTGGAGGAAGGTGGGCTGCCACGCTTCGAGTCGCACTCTCTAATGCGCCCAGGTCAGGCGCATGCTCTGCATCGAGCGGCGTTGGCACGCAGATGATGGTGATCTCACAACCCTCGATATCGGAGAAGGAAGATGATGCGCGATAGGTGCCGCGGGCGATTGCGTGGGCAATCTCGGCATCAGAGATATCCCCAACTGGACTTAGGCCTGCGTTGAGTGTGGCAACCTGCGCCTCGTTGATATCGATTCCAACGACGGCAAATCCAGATTCTGCGGCAGCGATTGCTAAGGGCAGGCCGACATAGCCCTGCCCCACGACTGCAATCTTCTTGCTCATAGCCTTAGATTATCGGTTTATTAGGCGCCGAATTCCTTATGAGCGGTCTTTGCCTCTGCAGAGTTCGGTGCGATTGCATCAATCAGCGGAAGCATCGCACGTGCGCCTGCAATATCGCCGAGGTTCTTCAGGTCTTGACCTAACTTCAACATATTGGTGTAGTCGAAGCGGTCTATCTTGAGAAGTTCGCGGCGAATTGGGACAGCCTGCGCGTAACGATGAGTCTGCTCATAAATGCTGAGGAGCAAGAGGTAGCCATCGGAAAACAGTGGATCTGCCTTATGAACAGCAACGCCCAAATCAATGCCCTCTTGAAGTGCGCCAGATTGAGCGAGCTCACCAGCGACAGAGACCTTCACATGCGGATCCTTGATGCCATAACTGAGCGCCTTGCGTGCCATGTTCTGATACGCCGTCTGTTGCTGTGCATCAGTTGGTACCCGATACATGCG
>CANGCW010000105.1 GCA_947452525.1 Actinomycetota bacterium | reverse complement strand
GCCGTAACCCTGTGCAACGGTGTCCGACTGAACATCTCCGTCGTAGTTCTTACACGCCCAGACATAACCACCAGGCATACGAAGTGACATAGCGACCATGTCATCGATGAGACGGTGCTCGTACCAGATACCGAGCTTCTCAAATTCCGCCTTGAACTCGGCCTCATAAATCTCTTGGAAGATATCTTTGAAGCGACCGTCGTAGGCCTTCAAGATGGTGTTCTTCGTTGAGAGATAGACCGGGTACTTACGCTTAATTCCGTAGTTAAGTGAAGCGCGAGCAAAGTCACGAATCGACTCATCCAAGTTGTACATAGACATCGCAACGCCAGAGCCTGGGAAGTCGAAGATCTTATGTTCAATTGCAGGTGAGCCATCTTCAGGAACGAACTTCACTGTGAGTGTGCCTGCGCCTGGAACCTTGAAATCAGTTGCGCGGTACTGGTCACCAAATGCGTGACGGCCGATAACGATTGGCTGGGTCCAATGTGGGACGAGACGTGGAACGTTTGAGATGATAATCGGCTCGCGGAAAATCACACCACCGAGGATGTTACGGATAGTTCCGTTAGGAGACTTCCACATCTTCTTGAGGCCGAACTCTGCTACGCGCGCCTCATCTGGAGTGATGGTTGCGCACTTGATGCCAACGCCGTGCTTCTGAATCGCCTTCGCAGCATCGATGGTGATCTGGTCATCTGTCTCATCACGCTTCTCGATACCGAGGTCGTAATACTCGAGATTCACATCGAGGTAAGGCAGGATCAACTTATCCTTGATGAACTTCCAGATGATGCGAGTCATCTCGTCGCCATCTAGCTCGACGACTGTTCCTTCTACTTTAATTTTGCTCATGCGCTAGCTCCTATAGGTCTTTCACATCGGCTTGCTTCGCACGGACAGCCTCGGCCGCGACTTTAAGTGACTCAACTTCTGAAGGCGTAAGTGATCCTTCAACAACTTTACGTATACCTTCGCGGCCAATCTCAGCTTCAACACCGAGATAGACACCGCTAATTCCGAATTGGCCATCGACCCATGCACAGACCGGCATGACCAGACCTGAATCTTCAATAACAGCCTTCGCCATGCGCGCCGCTGCTGCAGATGGTGCGTAGTAAGCAGAACCTGTTTTGAGGAGGGCAACGACTTCAGCGCCACCGTTACGGGTGCGATCAACGAGTTCAGCAATCTCTGCCTCGTTTAAGAGTTCAGTCAACGCTCTGCCATCGACTGTGCAACGGCTTGGGACTGGAACCATCGTCTCACCGTGTGAGCCGAGTGTGAGTGTGCGAACTGAGCTCACGGGAACACCGAGCTTCTCAGCGACAAAGTTTGTGAAGCGAGCAGTATCGAGCATTCCTGCCTGACCCATCACCTTATTCTTTGGGAATCCAGTAGCGATCTGTGCCAGCGCTGTCATCTCATCGAGTGGGTTGGAGACCACGATGATGACCGCATTTGGTGAATGCTTTGCAATGTTCTCTGCGACGCCACGAACGATGCCGGCGTTAACGCCGATGAGGTCCATACGTGACATACCTGGCTTACGTGGAAGACCTGCAGTGATGACAACGACATCAGAGTTTGCTGTTGCTTCATAGCCGGCGCCCTCAGCAGTTGTTGTTGCGCCGATAACCTTTGTCTCAAAGCCCTCGATTGAGCGAGACTGGTTCATATCGAGCGCGAGGCCTTCAGGCTTTCCCTCGACGATATCTGTAAGTACGACTGTTTCGAAAATATTGTATTCAGCTAGACGGAGTGCGGTTGTGGATCCGTAGAAACCTGCTCCAACGACTGTGACTTTGCCCTTCAGTGACATTACATTTCCCGTCTCTTCGCGCGTGCGGACGGGGCCATCTTATCTCGCGTGAGGAAGGGTGAGAGCCACGATGAAAAGGGCTAACGCCAATAAGAGTGGCAGAAATAACTCAATTCGCCGCTTTTTATCCGCCTCGAGATAGCGGAGGTAGGCGTATCCCCCAGCGCCGATAGCAAGGAGGATGCTGCCCGATCGAACCTTTCCTACAACTGCAATCGCAACTCCGACAGCGATGCAGAGAAGGTTGAAGGCGCGAAATTTACTCACTACTGGTTGTTAACTGCCATCTCGAAAATGTTGGTAATCAGCATTGCGCGAGTCATCGGTCCAACTCCACCAGGGTTTGGCGCAAAGTAGCCAGCGATCTCTGCAACATCTGGGTGCACATCGCCGAGAAGTCCGGCATCGGTACGAGTAATACCGACATCGAGAACTGCGGCGCCAGGCTTGATGTTCTCTGGGCGAATTGCATGCGGCTGGCCAACAGCTGCGACAACGATATCTGCGCGACGTGTATGCCAATTGATGTCATGTGTTGCTGTGTGAACTGTTGTCACAGTTGCGTCATCACCCTTACGGGTAAGGAGCAACGAGAGTGGGCGGCCGACGGTAAGTCCGCGACCGACGATGATTACCTCTGCGCCACGGGTTGAGACGCCATAGCGATGGAGCAGCTCAACAATTCCACGTGGTGTGCAAGGAAGCGGAGCCTGCTCATTGATAACGAGTTTTCCAAGGTTGAGAGGGTGGAGACCATCTGCATCCTTCGCCGGATCGATCGCCTCGAGAATTGCATTCTGATTGATGCCCTTAGGAAGTGGCAACTGCACGATGTAGCCGGTGCACTCTTTCGCATTGTTCAAATCTTTAATCGCCGCCAAGACATCTGCTTGGGAAGCCGTTCCAGGAAGGTCGACGCGGATCGACTGGATACCAACTTCAGCACAGTCCTTATGCTTTCCGCCAACATATGAACGAGAGCCTGGGTCATCACCTACGAGGACTGTTCCGAGTCCTGGCTTATGGCTCATCGTCTTTACCTTTTCAGCAAGCTCTGCCTTGATTGCCGCAGCCGTTGCCTTACCATCGAGAATAATTGCGCTCATAAACTCATCTTATAGGGAAAAGTGCGATTTCCTAGGCGTGCGAGAAGTGGCGGACCCCAGTGAAGAACATCGCGACCCCGCGAGATTGGGCGGCGGCGATGACTTCTTCATCGCGAACACTTCCACCAGGTTGAACAACGGCAGTGATACCTGCATCGAGGAGAATCTCAAGGCCATCGGCAAATGGGAAAAAGGCATCACTCGCTGCAACGCTTCCGCTTGCACGAGTTCCACTACGTGAAACTGCGAGGCGAGCAGAGTCAACGCGATTGACCTGGCCCATTCCAACGCCAACAGATGCTCCCCCTTTAGCAAGAAGAATTGCATTGCTCTTCACTGCGCGGACACTTCTCCACGCAAAGAGAAGATCTGCAAGAACTTCAGCGGGGACCGAAGGCCCACTTACCTGCTTCCAATTTTGAGTGCTATCCCCATCAGCATCGATGAGATCGCTCTGTTGAATAAGCAGACCGCCACTTATTGGTCGCAGCTCATCAGGCGCGCTCTTGTAATTTTCAACGGTGAGAATGCGGATTGATGGCTTCTTCGCAAGAATCTCAACTGCGCCATCTTCATAACTTGGCGCGATAAGTACTTCGGTAAAGATTTCTGCGACTTGCTCTGCCATCGCCTTTGTAACAGTGCGATTTGCAGCAATAACTCCACCGAAGGCAGATACTGCATCGCACTCATGCGCTTTGCGATGGGCTTCGGCAATATCCGCACCCACTGCGATGCCGCAAGGATTTGCATGCTTAATGATTGCTACACATGGTTCTGCATGATCAAATGCTGCGCGAAGTGCTGCATCACCATCCGTGTAGTTATTAAATGACATCTCTTTACCGTGCAGCTGAGTAGCGCTTGCAATGCCACCCTTTGCCTGCGCGCTATAGAGGTTCGCTGCTTGATGCGGATTCTCACCGTAACGAAGGCCGGCCATCTTCTTCCAGATAAATGAACGCCACTCATCTGCGACGCCTAGCTCTCCCCCGAGCCACTCAGCAATAGTGCTGTCGTACTCGGCTGTCGTACGAAAGGTATGCATCGCAAGTGTGCGGCGCTCCGCAAGAGTAAAGCCGCCTGCGGCAAGTGCTGCAAAGATGGATGGATATTGAGCTGGGCTACTTACAACAGCGACAGAGCCATGGTTCTTTGCAGCACCGCGCAACATGCTTGGACCGCCAATGTCGATCTGCTCGATGCACTCAGCAAAATCTGAAGTGGAGGCAATCG
>CANGCW010000104.1 GCA_947452525.1 Actinomycetota bacterium | reverse complement strand
TTTCCCGTTCTTGTTGCTCTTGGTCTCAATCCTGTGGTGGCCACCGCTACAAACTCGATCGCCGTCTGGGCCACTAATCCCTTCGCTCTCATCGCTCAACGAAGAAGAGTCAAGAGCGCCCTGAAAAGCGTCGGACCTCTCATCATCTCCGCATCCATCGGAACTGTTATCGGCGCAATTGCCCTGATTCTCTTTCCAGTTGACCTCTTTGAAAAGTTTGTTCCGTTTCTCCTTCTCATCGCAACCGGAACAATGCTTATTCCCGTGCGTTCTGCAAAGAGGCGATTTACGGATCGAGCAGAATGGTGGTCGATCTTCGGTTCAGGAATCTACAACGGCTACTTTGGACCCGGGCAAGGCGTAATGGTCATTGCCGCTCTCATGAGAAGTCGCGAATATAAAGATGTAAATATCGGCAAGACCATCATCGTTGGAATCTGCTCTTTCTTCTCTGCGGCTATCTACCTCTTCGCCGGGGTTGTCTCGTGGACCTTTATGGCCCCCTTGGCGATCGGTTGCGCAATCGGTGGTTGGGGCGCCGGGTATCTCGTTGGAAAGATCGATATCCGTATTTTCAGAGCGCTCGTTATCGCAATTGGATTTGCTGCCTCGCTCTGGCTCTTCAAAAAATATCTCCTCGCATAAGGCGTCTATTTCCTCACACTCAATCGAGCGTTGGCACTCGGCTTTTCTCCCTACGAATACCGAAAGAGTTCTACATTAAAGGTGTAAGAAAACTTTACATAGGTAAGGCGGAGAGAAAATGAAGAGAGATCGAGTAATCGTTGTCGGAGTTGATGGCTCCCCTGCATCAGCTAAGGCTCTTACGTGGGCTGCACGTTATGCAGAAGATACTGGCCACGCGCTCAAGATTATGACCACATGGGATGCGGAATTTGTCTCGGTGGCGATTGCAGCATTTGGCGGAGAGGCAACAGATACAGATTCGATTGAGAGCCGTCATGCTCTTGCGTCATCACTTCAGAATAAGAGCATCGCGGATGTGTTTGGCGATGAGAAGTTACCTGACTGGGTCTCACTCGAACTTATGGAGGGCAAGGCTACGGATGCACTGGTTCGCGCCAGTGAGGGCGCAGAGCTCTTGGTAGTTGGTACGCGCGGTCACTCGCTCTTGAAAGATATCGTCCTAGGCTCGGTGAGCACCCACTGCGTACTTCACGCGCATTGCCCAGTTACCGTCATTCGAGAAGATACAGCGATTTAGTTAGTACTCTCCTTTAACGCGATCCGAGGTTGGATCGAAGAGCGGTTCACTCTGAATTACACCTGTGCGCCATTCCCCGAAGAACTCAATCTCAAGTTCAGTTCCTGGTGCAGAGTGTGCAATCGGAAGGTATGCATAACCAATTGCTTTCCCGATTGTGTACCCCTGGCCGCCACTTTTCACACGACCGATAATTTCACCATTGTGTTGAATTGGTTCATTTCCCAGCGGAACGGATCTCATATCGTCGAAGGTGATTGCAACGAGTTTGCGTCTCAGATCCTCTGCACTCTTCAGTGCTTCTGAGCCGATAAAGCTCTTCTTCTTTGAGATTGCAAAGCCGAGACCTGCCTCGTATGGATTGGTCTCACTATTGAGCTCTCCTGCCCAAGCGCGGTACCCCTTTTCCAAGCGCAGGGATTCGATCGCACGGTAACCGCATGGTCGCAATCCGTGTTTGCTACCTGCAGCAATAATTGCAGCCCAGAGTTGTGCGCCATCCGCCACTGGCAGATAGATCTCAAAACCCAATTCGCCAACGTAGGTAATGCGGGTAACGCGAACGCTTACGCCAGCAAGCTCTAGCTCTTGTGAGCGCATAAATGGGAACGCCTCGTGCGAGAGATCTGTCGAGGTTAGCTTTTGCAGTATCGCACGAGAGTTAGGGCCCCATACACCAAAGGTTGCGTACTCCTCGGTCCTGTCGGTAAAGATGAGATCATCGAAGTTTTTCTCGCGCGCCTTCTTCTTTAGCCACTCCAGATCATGAGTACGGAAAGCGGTTCCCGTCACGATAAAGAACTCATCTTCTGCAATCTGTGTAACCGTGAAATCACTCTCGATTCCACCGCGGTTATTAAGTGCCTGTGTATACACAGCCCGGCCGATACCGCGGACAATGTCATTGGCGCATACGAGCTCTAGAAACTCCCCTGCGCTGGGTCCACTTACAGTGAACTTAGCGAAGCTACTCTCATCAAAGATTCCAGCAGAAGTTCGGACCGCCTTATGCTCAACGCTTACTGCTGGAGACCAATTCTTTCCTGCCCAGCCGTATGGGCGGAGGCTCTCATCGCCCTCGGCTTCGTGCGGCGCGTAGTAGTTAACGCGCTCCCAACTCGCCTTCTCTCCGAAGACTGCACCGTGCTCTTTATGCCACGCATATGCCGGTGAGGTCTTTGCGCCGCGGCAGGTTTGGCGCTCCTCAAGTGGATAGTGAATATCGTAGTACTGCTCGTAGTTCTCTTGGACTCGCTCGAGTGTGAATCGTGGAGATTTATATGAGGAACCAAATCGGCGGATATCCATATGCCAGAGATCCATCTGTGGCTCGCCCGCAACAATCCATTCGGCCATCACCTTTCCAATTCCACCAGCGCCTGCAATTCCATGTGCGCAGAATCCAGCAGCAACATAGAAACCGCCAACCTCTGTTTCGCCCAGACAGAACTCGTTATCTGGTGTGAATCCTTCGGGGCCATTAATGAAATTCTTGATACCCAATGTATTGAAGGCAGGGATGCGCTTCTGCGTATTTACCGCGATCTCCTCGAAGCGATCAAATTCATCCGGCAGAAGGCGGGAGTTGAAGTCGGCAGGAATCTCATCGAACTGCTCGTGCGTTGCAGTCCAGGCCTTGGAGTTTCTCTCATAGCCTCCGAAGAGCAGTCCCTGCACCTCTTGGCGGAAGTAGATAAGAAGATCGGGATCGCGAAGTGATGGCAGGTGTTTGCCTGCTTCAAGGAAATTCTCCGTCACCGCATATTGATGAGACATGGGGATGATGGGAATACGGACATCGACCATACGACCGATTTCAGCTGCATAAATTCCACCGCAGTTAACAACAATCTCGCACTCGACATAACCCTTATCGGTCTCAACGCCTACGACTCGACCACGCTCTGTGCGAATGGCAAGCACTCGCGTAAATGTGTGAATCTGAACGCCGAATCGACGTGCACCAGCAGCAAGGGCCATTGCCAGTTGTGATGGATCAACCTGTCCATCCGATGGCATAAAGCACGCACCTACAACGCCATCTGTATCCATCAGCGGAAAGAGATTCTTTGCCTCGTGAACGCTAATTTCGTGTAGTCCTAAGTCAAAAGTCTTCGCCCATCCAATCTGGCGACGAATCTCCTCCATACGTTCTGGGGATGAGGCGAGCTTGATACTTCCACTCTCAATCCATGATGGGGGTGTATCTGTACCTTGTAGCTTTCGATAGAGATCCGCCGAATGCATATTCATCTTTGTCAGCGTTGGATCGGCACGGAGTTGACCCACGAGACCCGCGGAGTGGAAGGTCGATCCGCTGGTGAGTTCATTCCTATCGAGTAGAAGGACTTCTTTCTCGCCTAACTCGCCTAGGTGGTAGGCAACTGATGTGCCTCCGACACCGCCACCGATAATGACGATACGAGATTTAGATGGAAGTCTGTTATCAGCCATAGCCTTAATGTATCCTCGCTAAATGAGTTTGTCATCGGTGGAACTAGAGCAAGAGCTATCGAATCTCTTCAACAAAATACCTCTTCTCGCTGAACGGCTACTCATCGAAGAACTCCCTGGCGGAATCACCAATCGCAATCTCGCAGTCACCACACCTGCTCGAAAGTATGTCGTGCGAATCTCGGGAAAGAATTCATCTCTTCTCAATATTGATCGACGTTCCGAATTTGAAAACTCAAAGATTGCTGCTGCTATGAGTATCGGCGCACCCGTCTACGAATTTCGCCCCGACTTGGGAATCCTCATTATCGGTTTCGTGCAAGGTCGAACATACGGTTCGGAAGATATCTCGCAGAATATTGGTCGAGTCGCTCAATCGGTAAAGCAACTCCACTCCTCACCGAAGTTTGATCGTGACTTCAATATGTTCGATGTTCAGAAGGGTTATCTCAAGGTTGTTCAGGATCGTGAACTCCACCTGCCCGAGGAGTACCTTGAATACG
>CANGCW010000103.1 GCA_947452525.1 Actinomycetota bacterium | reverse complement strand
TGTGTAGTGGCTGAGGCCATTGAAATCTTCAACAATCTTCTTCAACGCGGTTGAAACGATTGTCTGATCAAGGGCAGCGAGGAGCATTCCTAGCATCAGTCCGCTGAGGACCGCCATGATCTCTTTATGCGTGAGTTGCTTCTTCTCTGTTTCTTTCGCAGAAGACATTGAGACCCTTTCTTCGCGCCCGAGGCGCAGGTATTAAAACGCTCTAATCAGAGTTCTGAGGGTACTCCTCTGTGAGGGGTGGCACTTACGATGTGGGCTCAAATCCCTTATCGTTGCCGTGTGAAAAGTATCATCGCTGAAAATTTAGTGAAGCATTATCGCCAAGGTGAAGTGAAGGCCCTTGATGGCCTATCCCTGGAAGTAGAGGAAGGCACTGTCCTTAGCTTGCTAGGACCTAATGGCGCCGGCAAGACAACGACAGTCCGCATCCTCTCCACGCTTCTTCGCCCTGACTCCGGCCATGCGACTATCGCGGGCATTGATGCATTGAAAGATCCTGCAAAGGTCCGCTCGGTGATCGGTCTCTCTGGCCAATATGCCGCCGTCGATGAGACGTTGACTGGTTGGGATAACTTGGTGATGTTCGGTCGCCTCTATCACCTCAGCACCGCGCAAGCCCAAGCACGTGCTACTGAACTTCTCGCCCAATTCTCACTCGCTGACGATGCGAAGCGTCCCATCAAGACCTTCTCAGGCGGAATGCGCCGCCGCCTCGATCTCGCAGCCTCACTCATTATTAAGCCACGAGTTCTCTTTCTCGACGAACCAACGACAGGCCTTGACCCGCGTGGTCGCCAGGAGATGTGGGGAGTTATCGAGAGCCTCGTCAGCGAAGGTGTGACTCTTCTTCTCACCACTCAATATCTTGAAGAGGCCGATCAACTCGCCGATCGCATCGCCGTAGTTGACCACGGCCGAGTAATCGCAGAGGGCACCTCAGATGAATTGAAGAATCGCGTCGGTGGCGAACGCATCGAAGTTATCGTCGCTGAAGGTGATATCGCGCGCACTGCTGAAGTCATGAAGCGCGTTAGCGGGGTTGATGCAACAATTGATAACGGACTTCGCAGACTTGCAGCTCCTGCGCCGAAGGGTAGCCAGAATTTACTGGAACTTGTTCGTGAACTTGATGCAGAGAAGATTCATCCGCTGGATCTCGCGATGAAGCGCCCGTCACTGGATGATGTATTCCTATCTCTTACTGGACGCCCTGCAGAAGAGGTGCTTCCTGAAACAGATGGCGTTGCCGCGAAAGGAGGAAAGCGATGATCTCTCTTAAGCACTCGATCCTCGATGCGTGGGTCATCACAAAACGTCAGCTCTTGCAGTTGATTCGCGTTCCTGAGGTGCTCATCTTCAGCACCATCCAACCGGTGATGTTCGTTCTCCTTTTCCGTTATGTATTTGGCGGCCTCGGCGCTGGAATCAAGGGTGGTTACGTCCAACTCTTGATGCCTGGAATCTTTGTACAGACTGTGGCATTCACGCTCGCCGCAACGGCGCAGGGCCTCGCTCAGGATATGGAGAAGGGGCTGATTGATCGCTTCCGCTCACTTCCAATCGCGCGCTCTGCTGTCGTTATCGGAAGAACTCTCGGCGATGCCCTTCTTAATGTCGTCGTACTTCTCGTTATGGGAATCACCGGCTTTATCGTTGGATGGCGCCCAAGTAGCTCAATCCTTCACATTGCATTTGGGTTCCTCACGCTCTTGCTCTTCGGCTACTCACTCTCGTGGATCGGCATCTTTATGGGTCTGATCGCCCGCGATGCACGCGCAGTCGCAAACATCACCTTCTTGACGATTTTCCCACTGACCTTCTTATCGAATGCCTTCGCATCAACAACGACGATGCCTCGCGCACTTCAATACTTTGCTGAGTGGAATCCGGTCTCAACGATGGTTGCTGCAGCGAGAGATCTCTTCGGTTTCCATAACACTTTCGGTGCAACGGCTGGGTCATTCCCAAGCCAACATCCGCTCCCAATGTCATATATCTACATGGGTCTGATTATGTTGGTCTTTATTCCACTCAGCGTCCGCCGTTATACAAAGAAATCGCGCTAACGGAAGTTAACGCGATTTCATAAGAGCTGAATACATTACGTAGTTAGTAAGAAGCAGCCTTAATCTCTACGGTGATCGTCTTTCCATTTGGCGCCGTGTAGGTAACAGTTTCACCAATGAACTGACCATGAACAGCTGCGCCGAGTGGTGACTTCTCGCTGTAAACATCGATGCCTTCGACAGCGATCTCACGTGAACCGAGGAAGAAGACCATCTCATCGCCCATAAGGTCGATGGTGACAGTCATTCCAAGTCCAACAACGCCCTCTTCGCTCGCAGGTGGCTCACCGATATGTGCGTTCTCGAGCATATGCTTCAACTGGCGGATGCGAGCATGAATCTTTCCCTGTTCATCCTTAGCCGCGTGATATCCGCCGTTCTCTTTCAAATCTCCCTCAGCGCGGGCAGCCTCAATCTTCTTCACAACATCGGCGGCGAGTGGGCCCTCAAGCTCAGCGAGTTCGGCGCGTAGTCGGTCTGCTGCCTCGTGGGTCAGCCATGTCTTCGGTGTATCGCTCATAAGGAGAGGAGTTTACTTCACTGCGCAGCGAGATATAGCGGCATTAACTGCTTTCGTACGCGTAGGGATGGTGGCGATAAGCGTCGTTGGTGCTGTTCCAGCCGGGAAATCCTGCTCAATCTGTCCTACAACGTTCTTATCAAAATCCCGTGCCACGAGCTGGCAGAGGTGGGCCTTGTCGGCAGATCTAAAGGAGACTGAATAGCGCAGCGCAATATGTCGATCGTCGATGACGTTAAATGAGATAACGCTCTGTCGAATCTCAGGGAGTGAGTAGTGGAGCGCACTCCACATAAGCCAACTTCCACCAACGAGCGCAACGACGAGCGCCGCCTTAAACCATGGCTGCTTGTAGAGCGCGCTGCTCTGATCAGGTAAGCCATAGCGCTCGCGGAGAACGGGGTCGTTCTCTCTGCTCTGATTCATTTCTCAATTCTAGTGCGATAATCAACCCATGAACGATGCAACCCGGAACGTCAATGTTGGTATCGCAGGCTCCTTAACGATGATTGTTCTCTGCCTCGGAGTTGCACTCCTCTGCACCTCTTTCTATCGCCGGTACAAGCGTGCTGAGAAATCAGATTTTCAACTCGGCGAACCGGGTTCCCCATCAGCAAACCCAAACGGTGCAGAGAAGAGCGGAACGTCTGAAAACGAATGAAAGCCATGGCACGTAAAGCCCTAGCGATTCTCGCACTCTTTATTCTCTCCGCAACATTCTTTGAACTTGGATTATGGCAACTTCACCGTGCGCAGGCGACTCACAAGATCGCGCATGCGCAACCGGAGCGAGCAGTTATTGATCTCGAACACGTTGCAGCCGCAGGTCACAATCTTCGGAGCGCTGCCTTCAATCGCTTAGTGACTTTTACGGGCAGCTACATCAAGTACTACAGCGCCCCGGGCCAATTAATCGACGGGGTTGATGCTCCGCAACAATTCTCAGTTGGACTCATGGAGCTCTCTGGTTCCCGTGCAATTCTCGTTGTTCGCGGAATCGATGAAGCGCAACCAACGAACGATAAGTTGATCGTGACTGGTCGCCTCTATCCCCACCAGAATGAGGATCATGCAAATCCAGCAGCTGGTGTTCTGTCGCGGCTGGATCCCGCCCTCGTTGCCGATACGAAGAACGCTCTCTTCGATGGCTATGTCATTGCGCGAACGGAGAGCCTGGTAACCGGCGGTTCAATCGCCGCTAACCGAGCCCCGTCACCGCAATTGATCTCCACGGTCGGCGGCTTCTACTGGCAGCACATCGCCTACATCATCACCTGGTGGTTTATGGCCCTTCTCGTCTGGTGCGCACCGTTCTATAACCGCGCGGTGAAGCGACGGATAGAAGCGGACAAATCTCGCGAAACTGAGAGCTAACCTCATAACTCTGCACCTCCCTCAAAGATAAGGTGTCTCCATGGCAACCACTGCAAAGTCGAGAAAATCAGCGCTCACTCGTTTCCGGTTCATGGCTAATCTCATGGGCGTCATGTCGCTCCTGCTTTGGTTCGTCTATATGCCAATCAAACTCACTGCAACGCATGACAACATTCCGCAGGCGATTCGCGCAATCGGAATGATCCATGGCTTCGCATATATCGTCTACGTCGTCGTCAC
>CANGCW010000102.1 GCA_947452525.1 Actinomycetota bacterium | reverse complement strand
GCTCTCATTCTCAACGCCCGCGAAGTCGATGGCATCGATACATCGTGGATCTGGGATATCTCCTTCGCAAGCCTGGCAGGTAAAGAGGTTGTTGTAACAGGGGAGCGTGGAATCGATCTCGCCTACCGCCTCCACGTAGAAGGCGTAAAAGCAGTATTAGTTAATAACTTTGACGACGTTATCTCTCACTTTGGCAGCGGTGAGATCGAAGTTCTCGCTGCATATACCGCCTTTCATGGGTTGGTGATGTAATGCCAAAGAGCGAACTATCCATTGTCCGCGTTCATAATGAACTTCTAGGAACATACGGAGATAGAGGAAATGCAGATGTACTCGCATTCCGTGCGAACGCACGTGGAGTGAGCGCAAGCATTATCGATATCTCCTATCGCGATCCGATCCCTTCAACGGGTGATATCTACCTACTTGGCGGTGCGGAAGATGCGGCGCAGGTTCTTAGCACCGATGCACTGAATCGAAGTCTCTTCGCCGCCACTATTGAAAACGGCGCAGTTCTCCTCGCAATCTGCGCCGGCTTCCAGATTATTGGAAAGAGTTATTATGCACACGGAGCTAAGGTGGATGGTGTTGGCCTTCTCGACATGGATACCGTTCCAGGAGATCGCAGGTATGTTGGCGATATCAAACTCCACTCCCCATGGTGCGAGAGTGAAATTACCGGATTTGAAAATCATGGCGGAAGAACAATCCTCGGCAGCGAACTCTCACCCTTCGGTGAGGTAATTACAGGTTTTGGCAATGGCGAGAGCACTATCGATGGCGCCGTCTCTGGAAATATCTTCGGGACATATCTCCACGGACCTGTCTTAGCGCGAAACCCAGAGTTCGCCGATCTCCTGTTGGCACGCGCAGTCGGTAAGGTGCTCGATCCTTATGAGGATGAGTTGGCAGAGCGTTACGCAACTGAACGAAGAGCGGCAGTTCGTTAATTGCTCGCAAATATTCCAGCATTTGCCTTAACTGCGCTGATTCTCGCGATGGTTCCAGGTCAAGGCGTTGCGATGGTTCTACGACAATCTCTGATCGGTGGACGAAGTGCAGCGTTCTACTCTGTCTTCGGGAATTCCTGTGGTCTCATCATCTGGGGTTCACTCTCGGCAGTTGGGCTATCTGCAGTCTTTGCAAAATCCCTATTTGCATTTAATCTCCTAAAGTGGGCTGGCGTTGCATTCCTCACCTCACTTGCACTTCAAACTCTCTGGCAATTGCGAAAAGAGTTTGGAAAGTTTGATGTCAGTAGCGGTGCAAAGAGTGATTTCTTTCCGGCATTTAGATTAGGTCTCATCACTAATCTCACCAATGTAAAAGCCGCAGTCTTTGCCGTTGCATTTATCCCACAATTTGTGCCAGCAGGATTCTCACTTGGTTGGGGAATCTTCCTCTTAGCCTGCGTTCAGGCGAGCGTATCTACTTCGTGGTACAGCTCGCTGATCTTCGCCGTAGATAAATCTGCAGCTTTCTTGGCGCGCCCAGTTGTGCGTAGATCCCTCACAGCAATCAGCGCAATTGGAATTATCGTGCTCGCGATAGGCCTCGCCTTCACCTCACCTCGCTAAAGCTGGTAATTGCCTACATAAAGGTGAGTTACACTTAGGCAGTTGCAACCGCAACATCCCCATTTAGAAGAGTGCTTTGAATAAATACTCTTCTCACGCGAGTCTTCGCTAGCCAATATGGCCAGTAGTGATTTTTATAATCAACTTCGAGACGCGCTTGATGTCTCGATTGGTAGAACTATGTCATTTAAGAGTTTAGGCGTTCACCCTGCCCTCATTGATGCGCTCGCATCTGAAGGCAAGACCAGCCCATTTCCTATTCAGAAGGCAACCCTTCCTGAAGCCATTAGCGGACGCGATGTTCTCGGTCGCGGTCAGACCGGCTCCGGTAAGACCCTCGCCTTCGGCCTGGCAATGATGACCCGCCTTGCAGGTCGCCAGGCACGTCCACATCGCCCACTTGGTCTCATCCTCGCTCCAACACGTGAGCTTGCCGTGCAGATCAGTGAAGTTGTTGCTCCACTTGCACGAACAGTGCAGTTGAACTCCCAAGTTATTGCTGGCGGCATGCCATATGCGCGTCAGATTCAAGCCCTTAAGCGCGGTGTCCCAATCATCGTTGCAACTCCAGGTCGCCTTATGGATCTTCTCGATAAGCGTCATATCGAACTAGATGATGTTGAAATTACAGTTCTTGATGAAGCAGATCAGATGGCTGATATGGGCTTCCTTCCTTCAGTGAAAGAGATTCTCGAGCAGACCCAACAAAATGGTCAGCGCCTTCTCTTCTCTGCAACACTCGATCGCGATGTTGACACACTTGTAAAGCGCTTCTTGAAGAATCCAGTAACTCACTCACTTGAGAATGAGAAGTCCACTGAAGGAAATATGGAGCACCATGTATTGATCATGGATCAAGCTCATAAAGATGTTATTGCAACACAGATTGCTGCTCGTGAAGGAAGAACAATCTTCTTCGTCAAGACGAAGCACGGCGCAGATAAGCTCGCAGAGAAGATGTTGCACGCGGGTGTTCCGGTCGGCGTTCTTCACGGCGGCAAGTCACAAGCACAACGCACACGCGTTCTCGCGGCATTTAAGGATGGTCGCACAAACGCACTTGTCGCAACAGATGTTGCAGCACGTGGAATTCACGTTGATGGCGTCTCACTCGTTGTTCACGTTGATGCACCACAAGATCACAAGGATTATCTCCACCGCGCAGGCCGTACCGCACGCGCTGGTGCACGTGGAACTGTTGTAACTCTCTCCACCTCTAAGCAGAAGAAGGGCATCCACGGTCTCGTATCGCGCGCTGCAATCAAGCTCAAAGAGGCCTATATCCGCCCACATGATGAGGAGCTCATCCGCATCACAGGCGCGCAGGAGCCATCAGGTATTCCAATCCAGGTTGAGGCAGAGGCCCCATCACGTTCACGTGGTGGAGATCGCGGCGGAGATCGTGGTCGTCGTCCAAACCGTTCAGGTGGAGGTCGAGAAGATAGACCATCACGTCCATACCGTGGAGATCGTGAAGGCCGGGATGAACGTCCCGCACGTTCTGATCGCACAGAACGCCCAAGTTATTCCAAGCCAGAGCGCACTGAGCGTCCAGAACGTTCCGAGCGTCCTGCGCGTCCAGCTCGCGAAGAGTGGATTAAGAAGCCAGCTACTCGTAGCGAGCGTCCAGACTTTCCTAAGCGCGATTCAGCGCCAGCTCGCGGTGGCCGTCCAGTGCGCGGTGGATCATCTGATCGCCCAGTTCGCGAAGAGCGTTCATACCGTGAGGAGCGCCCTGTAAGAGGGGAGCGTCCACCAGCACGTGGTGCTCGCACAGAGCGTCCTGCACGTGAAGAGCGTCCAGCGGCGCGCGGAGCACGCACAGAGCGTTCATTCCGCGAAGAACGTCCAGTACGTGGCGAACGTCCAGCGAAGTTCGATAAGGCAAAGTTCGATAAGCCTAAGTTTGATGGACCAAGCAAGAAGAAGGCTGCAGCTAAGCCTTTTAGAACAAATAAGTTTGATCCAATGGTCGAGAAGCCATCAGATGGTTTCCGCGCTAAGGCAGCTGCGAAGAAGACAGCTAAGAAGAGCGCACCAAAGAAGGCAGCTGCGAAGAAGAAGGTTGCTGGAAAGAAGCCCCGTACAAAGAAGGGCTAGAGATTAATCGCGTAATCGAAGAGGGAGTGCATGTTCTCAGCGTGATGGCTGATAACAAGCACTCCTTTTCGCTTTCCAATATCTTGCAAGAGCGAGAGAAGCGCAGATTCAAAGTGTGCATCTTGTGCGCTAAATGGTTCGTCAAGGAAGTAGAAGTCGCTCTCCTGAATAAGCGCAAGAGCAACACTTACCCGCTGTTGTTGCCCTAAGGAAAGTTCTGTGACTTTCGATTGAATCAGTGGTGTTAACTCGAGTCGTTCAATAATCTCATCGCGTAGTGGCGATGGTCTCTTCACGATTGCAAAGATCTCTTCCACAGTAAAGGCGAGATCAAAGTTCCGCTTCTGCGGAGCGACAGAGCGTTGTTCGCTTGCATTCTTATCTAATGGGTAAGTAATCGAACCACTTGTCGGACTGAGTACGCCAGCGAGCAATTTAAGTAACGTTGTTTTGCCACGGCCATTTGATCCTGTGAGCAGCGTTAACCCGGGTGAGTGAATCTCCAGTGAGAGAGAGTCAATAACCGGTTGGCCG
>CANGCW010000101.1 GCA_947452525.1 Actinomycetota bacterium | reverse complement strand
GCGCTTCCCAAGGGCATCAACACTCTTGATCAACTCTTCTCTTCAAGCAACAAGGGGCGCATCGAAGTTCTCTCCGAGATGCGCGATACCGTCGGCCTCGTGATGCTCTGGCAGGGCACTGATATCTCTAAGCCATTCACCGCAGATAAGTTCCATAATGCAGTGGACTTCATCGCGAAGAAGGTTAAGGATGGATATATCCGTCAGATTAAGGGCCAGTCATACTCAGAGGACCTCGTCTCCGGCGATGCAGTCGCAGTTATCGGATGGTCTGGCGATATCAACCAGCTCAACCTCCAGAATGGCAACCAGTTCGGCTTTGCAATCCCAGAGTCAGGCGGAACATTCTCAACCGATAACATGATGATTCCATCAACCTCAACAAATAAGGCAGGCGCAGAGGCTCTCATCAACTATTACTACGACCCAGTTGTCGCAGCAAAGGTTGCTAACTACATCACCTACATCTGCCCAGTAAATGGTGCGCAAGAGGCGATGGCGAAGATCAATCCAAAGCAGGCGAAGAATCCATTGATCTTCCCTGATGAGAAGATGTGGGCGAAGCTCAAGGTCTTCCGCGATCTCACCAAGAAGGAACGCTCAGATTTCTCAACAGCCTTCCAGGCAGCAAGCGGTAACGGATAAGTGGCAGACGCATCTACCTCCGCAAAGGGCGATCTCAAACTCGCTAACGTCACCAAGTCCTTTGGTGAATTTACCGCAGTCGATGATCTCTCACTCGTCATTCCGGAGGGCTCGTTCTTCGCACTCCTTGGACCTTCTGGCTGTGGCAAGACAACAACGTTGCGGATGATTGCAGGGTTGGAGGTGCCAACAGCGGGAACGATTCATGTTGGCAATACTGATATCACCGATATGCGCCCATATAAGCGTCCAGTAAATACTGTCTTCCAGAACTACGCGCTCTTTCCTCATCTCTCTATCTTTGAGAATGTTGCCTTCGGTCTACGTCGCCGTGGCATTAAAGATGTAAAGGAGCAGGTCGATAAGGTCCTTAACCTCGTCGAACTTCCACATCTGGCAGAACGTAAGCCAACACAACTCTCTGGCGGACAGCAGCAACGCATCGCTGTTGCGCGTGCGATTGTTAACCGCCCAGCTCTCCTCCTTCTTGATGAGCCCCTCGGCGCACTCGATCTCAAGTTGCGCCGTCAGATGCAGATTGAGTTGAAGTGGATTCAGACTGAAGTTGGACTCACATTCGTTCACGTCACCCACGATCAGGAAGAGGCCATGACAATGGCTGACACCATCGCGGTCATGAATGAGGGTCGCATTGAGCAGATGGGTTCACCAGCTGATCTCTATGACAATCCAAAGACAGCCTTCGTTGCTAACTTCCTTGGCCAGTCCAACCTCATTCAAGGAAAGATTGTCGATAGCGATGGCGACTCACATGTCGTTGATCTCTACGGCCAGAAGGTCTCGGTCTTGAAGCGTCGCACTGTTGCTAAGGACTCTTCAGTTCTCTTCGGTATCCGCCCTGAGAAGCTACGTATCCAGCCTGACTCGCACGATAAGCCAGGAAATGTTCTCACCGGTGGAAAGATCTCTGATGTCTCATACATCGGTGTATCAACTCAGTACCAGGTCGAGATGCCATGGGGCCAAGAGATTATGGTCTTCGAGCAGAATGATGATGGAGTCCCACCGCTAGATAAGGGCGATGAGGTCCGTCTCAGTTGGGAGCCAATCTTCTCCTTCGCACTCGATGGCAATGAAGATGCCACCGCTGGCGTAGATGTAGAGCCAGAGGCCGAGTAAGAGTGAACGCAACTGTTGCCTCACCAGTAAAGAAGCCACGCTCTCGCAAGATTGCAATGCCATACCTCCTCCTGCTTCCAGGAATGTTATGGCTCATTACCTTCTTCTTAATTCCGATTCTCACACTCGTGAAGACATCGGTAAATATGGATCTTGCTAATTACGATCCAACCACTGGTGCAACTGGCTCTTTCTGGGGCAACTTCTGGTATGCCTTCCGAACTCATGAGGCGCCATTTGCTCGCAGCTTTATCTATGCGCTCGCTGCGACGCTCATCGCTCTCTGTATCGCATACCCATTGGCCTATGGGATCGCATTTAAAGCAGGACGCTGGAAGAACGTTCTTCTTGTTCTCGTCGTCGCACCATTCTTCACATCATTTATCTTAAGAACAATTGCCTGGAAGCAGATCCTTGGACAGCAAGGTCCAGTCTTCCGCCTCCTCTTGGATCTCCACCTCGTTACATACCAATCACATATCACCGCTAGTGCAGGCGCAGTCATCGCAGGGTTGAGTTACAACTTCCTTCCCTTTATGACACTTCCGCTCTACTCCAGCCTAGAGCGCATTGATCCCCGCACCCTTGAGGCATCTGGCGATCTCTACGCAAATGCATTCACCACCTTTCGCAAGGTAACGCTGCCACTCTCACTCCCTGGCGTAGTTGCAGGAACTCTTCTTACCTTTATTCCCGCTGCAGGTGATTACGTCAACGCAGAGATTCTCGGAAACCCAAGTACGACGATGATCGGAAACGTCATCAACGCACAGTTCTTACGTACATCTAATTACACGCTTGCAGCTGCGCTCTCATTCGTCTTTATGGTGATCATCATCGCCATCGTTCTCTTCTACATCTCCAGAGCTGGAACGGAGGAGCTGGTATGAAGAAGCTCTCGCGCTGGTTCGGCAAGAACCTCATCCGTATCTACATGGTGCTTGGTTTTACCTACCTCTTTATTCCAATTCTTTACACAATCGTCTTCTCCTTCAACGATTACATTAAGTCGAACTTGGTTTGGCGTGGCTTTACCTGGCATAACTGGCAGACTCCATGTGGCGTTCCTAATATCTGTTCGGATCTAGGAAACTCACTTAAGATTGGTCTCATTGCAACATTTGTTGCGACAATCCTTGGAACGTTGATTGCCTTTGCCCTCGGTCGTTATGCATTTAAGGGTCGCCCTGCAGTAAACACACTGATCTTCTTACCAATGGCATCCCCAGAGTTGGTTCTCGGTGCATCACTTCTCACCATCTTCATCAACCTAGGTTTCAACCTTGGCTTCTGGACGATTGTCATCGCACACGTGATGTTCTGCATCTCCTTTGTTGTTGTAACGGTGAAAGCTCGTATCGCCTCACTTGATCCCCGCCTCGAACAGGCTGCTATGGATCTCTACGCCAACGAGCGCGAGACCTTCCGCCGTATCACCTTCCCACTCGTAGCTCCAGGTATTGCGGGCGCAGCACTTCTCGCCTTCAGCCTCTCCTTCGATGACTTCATCATTACCAACTTCAACTCAGGTACGGTCGAGACCTTCCCGCTCTTCGTTTATCACAACGCTGAGCGCGGCCTCCCAGCACAGGCAAATGTCATCGGATCCTCAATGTTCCTTATCGCCCTCATCATCGTCCTCGCAGGACAGATTGTGAGTCGCAAGCGTAAGATTGCCTAATGACCAACATTGGGAATATGTACGGCCCGAACTTCACCTTCTTGGGTATTCCTGCCTGCGATCTTGATGATCCGACGACATACGCTGGCGCTGAAGTAATCATCGTTGGCGCTCCTATCGATAGCGGAACAAGTTATCGCTCAGGCGCAAAGATGGGTCCACAGGCAATCCGTGGCGCTGACTATCTCTCCCATGATGGAGACCGCCCCAACCTCTCACTGCGCGTCAATCCTCTTAAAGATCTCAAGATCTTCGATGCCGGCGATCTGTTGATGCCTGGTGGAGATCTCGTTAAGTCACTTGAACTCCTAGAGGAAGCGACAGAGAAGATCTCACGGGCTGGCGCTATTCCTGTTATCCTCGGTGGAGACCATTCCATCGCGAGTGCGGATGTTGCAGGAATTGCACATCATCGCGGCATGGGAAAGATTTCAATGATTCACTTCGATGCGCATGCCGACACTGGTGAAGATCAATGGGGCGCACTCGTCGGACACGGAACTCCAATGCGTCGATTGATTGATTCAGGCGCGGTTCGCGGAGATCGCTTCCTTCAACTAGGACTCCGAGGCTACTGGCCAGATCCCGCAACACTTGATTGGATGCGCGATCAAGGAATGCGCTCCTACGAGATGACCGAGATTCACCACCGTGGACTTGATGCTGTCCTGAATGAATCTTTTGCAACACTCACTGATGGTTGCGACGGAGTATTCCTCTCCGTCGACATCGATGTCGTCGATCCAGGAATGGCTCCAGG
>CANGCW010000100.1 GCA_947452525.1 Actinomycetota bacterium | reverse complement strand
GTGTTAAGAACATTGACTTGATCAAAGACCGCAGCAGGAGAGCCATGCGATACAGCGGCAACTTGCCCAGGCTGAGCCTTTCCGCAGTTAAATGCGCCACCTAGAACGTATGTGCTTGGTCCGCCCACGCGCTTCATCGAACGCCAGAAATCCGTTGTAGTTGCTTGATATGCGAGGTCTCGAACTTGGCCAGCAAGCTTTCCATTCTTGATGCGATGGAACTGTTGGCCAGTGAATTGAAAATTGTAACGCTGCATATCGATCGACCAAGAGTTATCGCCAAGGATCATGATGCCATCATCGATTCCTGAGATTAAGCCATCAAGATCTGGCCCTTGCGGATCCGGTTGCAGCGAGACATTGGGCATTCTTTGAATTGGGACGTGGGCAGGGGAGTCAGCGAAGGCGCAACCATTAGAACGATCACGGCCACCTCGGGCTGCAATACGGCGATCTAATTGATAGCCGACGAGCGTTCCATCTTTGATGATCTCCCAACTCTGCTGTGCAACTCCTTCATCATCCCAACCAACTGTTGAGAGACCATGCTCGGTAAGGCGATCGCCCGTCACATTCATCAGCTTCGAGCCGTATTGAAGAGTGCTAAGTTGATCGACTGTAGCAAAAGAAGTTCCGGCGTAATTAGCCTCGTAGCCGAGCGCGCGATCGAGCTCTGTCGCGTGGCCAATAGACTCATGAATAGTCAGCCAGAGATTTGATGGGTGAATCAGGAGATCATATTTTCCTGGCACGACGCCCGGTGCCTTTACCTTCTCGGCGAGAAGCTCTGGAAGTTCGGTAATTTCTGCATCCCAATTCCAATGCTTATTAGACATCCACTCCCAGCCAAAACCAGCAGGCTGAGCCAGAGTGCGCATCGATTCAAAACCAGAATCGGTGATCTTTGTTGCATCAATCTGAGTCTGCATGCGCACGCGTTGCTGGGTTGTGGAAGTGCCGTAGGAGTCGGCGTAATACTTCTGTTCTTTCACATACATGGATGACGCCTCGGCATGATCAACCGCGTCGCTCTTAAGTAACTTTTCATTGAGCTCTACCAATCGAGCGATTTTCTCACCATCAGTGATTGAGAACGGATCAATCTCATACGAGCTTACCCATTGCTGATTGCTATAAACCGGTTCACTTGCCAATTCGATTTTTTCGGTAGAGAGCGGCGCACTCATCTTTGCCATTGCGACTGCCTTTGCCGCAAGAGTGCGCGCCACCTCGATATCAATCGTGGGGGAGGAGGCGAAACCCCAGCACCCATTAACAATGACACGGACGCCGATACCGACGACGAGCTCGTCGGATTGGGTGTCGGTCGTTCTATCGCGGACATTGAGCCGCCCCGTTCGGGTTCGTTCTACGCGCAGATCCACGTGGGAGGCGCCGAGGGTTTTCCCGGTCGAGATGGCAGCCTCTGAGATTGCTGAGAGCGGGAGGGCGAGAAAATCGGAATCAACCTGAGTAACCATGGGGAAAAGGTAGCGAGAAAAGGGTAAGCGGGCACCCCCTTAAGGCAAATAGACCCGGGAATTTAGTCACGCCAAACTCTCGGAATTACAACCGATTTCAAACATTAGACTTAGCTCATGCTTACAGGAGAGAAGAATGTCCTACGCCCTGCCCTTGCCCGGCGAGTGGCCAAGCTTCTCCTCGTAACTTTCTTTACCTCTCTATTAACAACGATGGTGCCCGCGCCGGCGCAGGCAGTCTCACCCACGGTCCGCTTTGCCACCACGAACAAGTCTGCATCTGTCCGTTGGATCGTGACAACTAATTCACCAACAGCAATGAGCACAATTAAGAACACCATGACTTTTGGAGTTCAGCGCTCATTGAGCAACGCTCACTTCTTGCTTACCGGTGACGGTGTAGATGTTGCTGCTCGCTTACAGGCGTTGAAGTTTGAGCCTGGAACCACGTTCACGCTTGAACCAGATATTTTGTTGCACGCTACGGCGGTTTCGCCGAACGATACCTATTTCTCGCAAGCATGGGACATGCAGGATACGACGACTGCGAATCCTTACAGCCTCTCGCTCCCCACTTCGCGCTCAATGATTTCAGGTGAACCGGGAACAGGTGCTCGCGTTGCAATTCTAGATACCGGTATCACCGCTCACTCTGACCTTCCGGCACTTCCATCTACTTGGGATGGCACGCGTGGCTGGGACTTCTTCTCTGAAGATTCCGATCCTCGAGACCCGGGCGACTACGTTCGTACATTTGGCTCGCGTTCTGATAGCTCTTGGCACGGTACCCACGTGGCTGGAACGATTGCTGCAACGGTCAATAACAATAAAGGCGTAGCAGGTATCGCACCCGGTGCGACCTTGATTTACGCACGCGTCCTTGGACCTGGCGGAGGCTATACAACCGATATCTCCGACGCGATTCTCTGGGCATCAGGAGAGACAATTACTGATCGTATTTACTACGGCGTTAACTACAACCCACCGACTCTTGCCCAACGTGCAAATGTCATCAACCTATCTCTTGGCGGAGCGGGAGGTTGCGAGAGCTTCATGCAGTCAGCGATTACCACCGCACGTGCAAATGGCACGATGGTCGTTGTGGCGGCTGGAAATGACAATGGATTGGCTGCGAATTCCGAGCCAGCGAACTGTTCTGGCTCCTATGTCGTTGGTGCAACGGGGCTCACCGGAAAGCGCGCTTATTACTCGAACTATGGCCCCGAGGTTGCTCTTAGCGCACAAGGCGGCGATGCTCGAGTGACGACAGCTGATTTTTCTAACGGCACAATTGTTAGCACTTTGAATTCAGGAACGACTGTTCCAGTGAGTGAGAGTTACGCCTGGTATCAAGGAACAAGCATGGCAACCCCTCACGTCGTGGGAGCCGCGGCCGTCCTCTTCGGTATAGATCCAACGTTGACGGTGACCGCTGTCGAAAACATCCTTAAGAATTCAACAACCCCGTTTGCGACCGATGGGTCACCGGTTACGTGCAATACGGCGAGTACGTGCGGTACAGGAGTTCTGAACTTGAATTCAGCGTTGAAGTTACTGGCTGCAACACGGACCTTTGCGCTCGCTAACACTGTCGCACCTCGCCTAGGCAATGTAATAACCGCCGGCCAAGTTGAGACGACCACCCTCGGCACGTGGAGTGGATTCCCTGCTGGAACGCTGACAAATGGTTGGGCGCTCTGCACAACAAGTGAGACCACGACATCGTGTACATCGATTCCAAGTGAGACCACGCAATCGATCCGCGTCCAAGATGCATGGGCGCATAAGTATCTTCGCTCTACCGTCACTGCGACTCAGCCAATCACGGGTGCGACACTCACTGTTTATTCAGCTTCATCGCCGGCAATCATTTCGTTACTCGCAACCACCTTTACCTTCTCTGGTCCGGCAAGTGGAACAGTGGGGGAGAGCTCAACAGCATTCACGGTTGCACCTGATGGTCTCTATACGGGAACAATTACGGTTACACCAAGTGGCGCAGATCTGAGTGCGCCGATTGTGCTCACATATTCAAATTCCGCTTCCCCTCAGAGTTTCACTATTCGCCCAGCAACAACTGGCACCGTCACCTTCACGGTTTCAAATAACGGAAGCATCACCAATCCAACTGGTCCATTTACGTATGAATCTCAACTCGGCGCTGCGCCATCAATTATTTTCGGTAACCTGGTACGTAACTCGGATGGTTACTTTGTAGATGTAACGAATATTCAATCCGGCTTTGCTTACTCTGAGACGATTACAACCGGAACGTTGGATACTGCCTCAGTCTCGAGCACAACGCTTCGCCTCACCATCACTGGACTAGTTCCAGCAGAGACTTCCACAATCTTTATCAATGCATCCCAAGCAAACTTCTTAACTGGGTATGCGAACTTCACCTCATTACCAGCGGTACGCCCAGCACTTTCACCAACTTTTGATACTCCTACAGCAACCACAGATGGCTTCACCGTAAATATCACCAATTATGATGCCTCTTTCACCTATGAATTCGCTGTCACTGCCGGAACAGTTGCCGATTCACCAACATCGGCTACCGTGGATCGCCTAACAGTCACCGGCATAAATCCAGGTGCCCTTGCCACGATTTCGGTCACGACATCGAAGGCTGGCTACGACTCCATGACGCAGCCATTTACTTCCTCTTCCCTTCCGGGCGCTGCGAATACTCCACTCTTTGCGAACCTCACTTCTACGGCTGGCGGGTTTACAGTAGATGTCACGAATTACGATGCATCTTGGAGTTTTACACCGAGCGTCACCGTTGGAAGTGTC
>CANGCW010000099.1 GCA_947452525.1 Actinomycetota bacterium | reverse complement strand
GCAACATGTCGGTTTGCAACAACAAGAAGATGGCCCGCGTTATATGGATAGAGGTTCATGACGACATATGCGTTACGACCACGAGCAACTATCAAGCCTTCTTCATCGCTTAAGCCGGTAATGCGACAGAAGGGGCACGGAATCTCGTTATCAGGTAGCGGACGGTTCTCACCGGATAGATAAGTGGCTCGGTGAGGTGCCCATAAACGAGACCAACCATCAGGCATGCCTGCGCCGCCTTCTATGGCCTGGTTGATCTCATCCATGGTTAAACCTGTGTACGGTTATTGACCGCTAGAAGAATCTCGGCGATTGCATCAGCGACAGGGATGCCATTTTTCTGTTCGCCATTGCGATAACGGAATGAAACTGCGCCGTTTGCTTGATCCTCTTCGCCCGCAATCATCATAAATGGAATCTTCTCCATCTGAGCATTGCGAACCTTCTTCTGCATACGATCATCAGAGAAATCAATATCTGCGCGGATACCAGCCTTGCGCATCTGTGCAACCACGTCTTGAAGATATGGAAGGAAGGCCTCCGCTACCGGAATTCCCCGAACCTGCACTGGTGCAAGCCATGGAGGGAAGGCGCCGGCATAGTGCTCCGTGAGAACACCGAAGAAGCGCTCAATCGAGCCAAAGAGTGCGCGGTGAATCATCACTGGCTGCTGACGAGTTCCATCTGAAGATTGATACTCAAGATTGAATCGCTGTGGCAATTGGAAATCCACCTGAATAGTGGACATCTGCCATGTGCGACCGATTGCATCCTTCGCCTGAACGGAAATCTTTGGACCGTAGAACGCAGCGCCGCCCTCATCGAGAACGAGTTCGAGACCCTGCTTCGATGCAGCTTGTCGGAGCGCCTCAGTTGCGCGCTCCCAATCAGCATCTTCGCCAACGGACTTTTCAGGGTTACGAGTAGAAAGTTCTAGGTAGAAATCTTCTAAACCGTAATCCCGAAGCAAGTTAAGGACGAATGTGAGAAGTGAATCCAACTCCCCCATCATCTGCTCTTTCGTGCAGTAGATATGAGCATCATCTTGGGTAAAGCCGCGTGCACGAGTGATGCCGTGGATTACGCCTGACTTCTCGTAACGATAGACAGTTCCGAATTCGAAGAGTCGTAGCGGAAGTTCACGATATGAACGGCTATTCGCCTTATAGATCAAATTGTGGAATGGGCAGTTCATCGGCTTCATGTAGTACTTCTGCCCTGCACGCTTTACTGTTCCGTCAGCGTGATACTCCTCATCCATGACCATTGGTGGGTACATGCCTTCTGAGTACCAATCCAAGTGGCCAGATGTCTCAAAGAGTGCGGCCTTGGTGAGGTGTGGAGAGTAAACAAATTGGTAACCCTCATCCTCGTGGCGTTTACGTGAGTAATCCTCCATTGCGCGACGAATGATGCCGCCCTTCGGATGGAAAACCGCTAGACCAGATCCGATCTCTTCTGGGAAGGAGAAGAGATCAAGTTCTGCGCCGAGGCGACGGTGATCGCGCTTCTCCGCCTCAAGTAAAAGAGCGAGATAGGAATCTTGCGCCTCTTGCGTTGGCCACGCTGTTCCGTAGATACGTTGAAGCATTGGGTTCTTCTCAGAACCTCTCCAGTACGCACCAGCGGAGCGCATCAACTTAAATGCAGGAATAAGTTTTGTTGATGGAAGGTGAGGACCACGGCAGAGGTCCTTCCATACAGGTTGACCATCACGGCCAAGGTTGTCGTAGATGGTGAGTTCTGTGCCACCAACCTCAACGTTGGACTCATCGTCACTGCCTGACTTAAGACCGATCAACTCACATTTGTAAGGCTCGTTCTTTAACTCAATGAGCGCGTCAGCCTCCGTTGTAACGCGACGCTTAAAGCGCTGACCTGCCTTGATGATCTTGCGCATGGCACTTTCGAGTTTCTCAAGGTCATCTGGAGTAAATGGCTTCTCAGGATCGAAGTCATAGTAGAAGCCATCTTTGATCGGAGGTCCGATTCCAAGCTTGGTCTCTGGGAATACTTCCTGAACTGCTTGTGCGAGAACGTGAGCAGTTGAGTGACGAAGAACGGCAAGTCCTTCTGGAGAGTCAATCGATACAGACTCGATCTCATCGCCATCAACGAGATCGGTCCAGAGATCGCGGAGTTCGCCATTGATCTTGCAGACGACGACTGAGCCATCCCCTGCGAAGAGTTGGGTCGGCTTCTGGTCGCCAGCTATCTCTTGAACTGCGCCATTTACCGTTACGCGAATCTGAGCGACCGCTACTTCATTCTCTGCCATGAGCGCAGATTACCAATGAACTACCCCGCTAGGCGTGTGATTCGAGGACGAAGAGCTCCTCTAATCTCTTGGCGAGATTCTGCACCTCAGGATGGGTAATAAAGTTCTTGATCCGACCCTTCTCTGTGAGAGATGAGACCGGAACCACGCCTCGCATACTGTTGGTCAGGAATAGGGCCTCGGCGTTAAAGAGTTGATCCAAAGGGAGTTCGGTCTCGGAAGCGAGCCCCTTCTCCAAGAGAAGCTGCCGTGCAATTCCCGGAAGGCAACCCGATGCGAGCGGTGGCGTTGCTACTCGACCATCGATGATTGCAAAGATATTCGCAATACAGCTCTCTGCGACGAGGCCGGTCTTGTTCAAAACCACTACGTCGGAGAGACCCGACTCTGCAGCAAATCGAAGCAACGTTGCATTTGCTGCATAGGAGAGGCTCTTATGTCCTGCAAGTAGTGCGCCCTCATCCAGTGTGTACTTAGCTACTCCTAACTTAGCTGGCATAGTCGATGCCAGCGAGAACTCCTCAATCGTGATGAGAAATTCTCCATCGGAGAAGAGGGTGATCCGCATTCGACCCATATCACCAGTCCACGAATTCGCCAGATCCGTTGCGTTGCCCTCAATCGAATCAAAATCGGGATTCCCGTATCGGAGAGCCTCTGAACTTCTCTTCATGCGCGCGATATGGCGCCCGAGCAAAAGAGGCACGTTGCCCTGAACACGAATGGTTTCAAAGAGTCCATCGCCTCGAAGCCATGGGTGCCCCACATCTGCAATCGAACCAGCACTAGAAAACGACACGTGCATCAGATTCTCCCCTCCGCAATCGCAATCAAGCGTTCCGCTTTAAGCTCTGTCTCGCTCCATTCTTTTGCGGGAACACTTCCCCAGGTAATACCAGCACCTGCACCAAATTTGATCTCGTCACCCTCACGCCAGAAGAGTCTGATGCCTACTGATAAGACAGCCATTCCGTCATAAACCCAACCAAGCACACCGCAATAAGGTCCTCGAACTCCTTCATTCTCCGCAATCAATTGTTTCGCCGAATGTTTTGGCGCACCAGAGATTGAGCCAGCAGGTAGCAACGTAGCGAAGATTTCTCCCCACGTTACCCCGCTTTTCAATCTACCCGTTACATCAGAGACAAGATGAAAGAGGCCTGGATGTTCCTCCACTCCAAAGAGTCGAGGAACTTCGACAGATCCTGTTTCAGTAATCGAACCAAAGTCGTTACGCATCAGATCTACGATCATCAGATTCTCTGGGAAATCCTTCTCCGCGAAATCGGCACTCTTCGATGTTCCTTTAATGGGACTGGATTTGATGAGGCGTGCTCCGTCGTGGTCTTCGCAGACTTCGATGAAGAGCTCTGGTGAAGCCGACGCAATCTCCCGGATTCCGGGCAGATGAAGATATGAAGCAAATGGAGCTGGATTGGATTTCAACAGATGCGCAAAGAGTCCACCAAGTCCGTTCTCGTGTTTTGCAGAAAGAACACGACAAGCATTGACTTGATAGATATCGCCCCGGGCAATCGCCTCTCGTGCTCGATCTACATACGCAACATATTCATCTCGACTCTGTGATGAGCTCCATGGCGATTTAACCGCCACGAATGATTCATCGCTCTTGAAATCGATATTGAATTCAACATCTTCAAACTTTGCGAATACGGCGTGGCCCTCATAATCAATCTGAACGGCCCAGAAACCGCCCGCATCTAGTTTCGAGGTATCGTCAGTTACTTCTGAGCAGGTCCTAGCTTCTATCCCGCCCATCCAAAAGCGTGACCCTGTGAGATCTCCCCGTTCGTGCACCCGAGGAACGCTACCCGAGAATCACCCCAGTTTTGGGACTGGGGCAGATCCGGCCGAATTGGCTCGCAGGGGTCGTATGCGCTAGATTTTGCACGCTGTAAAGCACGCGGACGTAGCGCAGTTGGTAGCGCGGAACCTTGCCAAGGTTCAGGTCGCCGGTTCGAACCCGGTCGTCCGCTCTCTTCTTTGGTAGACATCATTCATTTCGTGAGTGT
>CANGCW010000098.1 GCA_947452525.1 Actinomycetota bacterium | reverse complement strand
GTATCGACTGGTGGGACTCTTCGCGCTGCCGGACTTAACGTCTTCGGTGATCCGATTCTCCAGAGTGAAGCGATCTTGATCTCTCGCGAAGAAGTCAAAGAGGGCTCAGCTGGAGAGGTTCTCCTACGTCGCTTACAAGGCGTTGTAATTGCTCGACAGTATGTTCTCGTCGATTATGACGTTCCGAACGAACACCTCGATATCGCTTGCTCACTTACGCCAGGAATCGAGTCTCCAACAATCTCGCCGCTACAGAAGAGCAACTGGACCGCTGTTCGCGCGATGGTTAAACGTAAAGAGGTAAATAAGATTATGGATGACCTCTGGCGCGCAGGTGCCCGAGGTATTCTCGTCACCGATATCCACGCCTGTCGTCTATAAATTGTGTGGGGATTACAGCCCTAACAATGGAAGGACGAGTGCAAGATTTCGTTCATCGAGCACGATATCGGCAACCTCTTTCAGCGCTGGCTTTGCGCAGAAGGCGATTCCTATACCCGCTAGCGCAAGCATCTCTCTATCATTTGCTCCATCGCCGATAGCGACTGTGTTCTCAATGGAGATCTCTCGCTTCGCCGCAATCTCAGCAAGAAATTCAGCTTTCCGCTTGGCGTCAACAATGGGACCGACAACTCTCCCGGTTAGCCCATCAGGAGTTGTCTCAAGTGTATTGGCAAGTATGTAATCAACGCCCAGGTCCTTGAGCAGCGGGTCAATTACATTGTGGAATCCACCGGATACAACGGCGACTAGATGACCTGCTTCGTGCGTACTCTTCACGAAGTCCTCGACGCCTTCGGTCAAAGTGAGAGAGAGTCGAACCTCATCCAAGGCGGAGTTTGATAGCCCCGCGAGTGTGGCAACGCGTTCATTCAGAGATTGAGCGAAGTCAATCTCTCCCCGCATTGCCGATTCAGTAATCTTCGAAACTTTTTCACCTGTTCCAGCCTTCGTCGCAAGCTGGTCAATTACCTCCTCGTTGATGATGGTCGAGTCCATATCGAGAACAATTAACTTCCGTTCAGCGCTCCTTCGAACCACACCTGCGGCGATTCCCGTCGAAGCCGAGAAGGCTTTAACTGCTTCACGGAGGGCTACGTGGTTCTCAGCATCACCTCGCGTGGTGACCTCAAGGCTCACTCCCTCGGATGAACGAAGCGAGATCGGGGTGAGACCGGAATCGGTAATGGCACTTAGAAGGCCCGAGAGATGCGAGCTCTTCAACCCAGAGGAGGCGATCACAACGTTTTCACGGGAACCCTCAGTTGATTCGGAGGTATAGGCAACAAATTCTGTTGCGATATCAATTCCAAGTTTTGCTGCTGTCGCGTTGAGATCTGATTCCAGCGCCTCAGTATGGTCTGGGTGAAGTTCCACAAGAATCGTGGCGATGAAACGATCTCTCACCTCAATGGAATCCGATGAGATAATAGTCAGCTGGAACTCGCCAAGAGTTGAGATCGTGCCAGCCAGCGCTTCGCTAGCTTTCTCACGAGGAGCGAGCACCATAATTAATCCGGTAAATCGTGACGCAGATTTCATAGCCCCACAGTAGCGCGTTCATTTCGCAATCACTTCAAAGGCAGGTATCTTTCCGTTTTGTGAGCGCCATCATTCAATTTAGCGATGTCGAGGTTCGCCGTGGTGAACGGACGATTCTCGGACCGATCTCCTGGTCGGTAAATGAGGGCGAACGATGGGTTGTGCTCGGCCCCAACGGAGCGGGTAAAACAACTCTCTTTCAGATTGCAGCAACAAATATTCATCCAACCAAGGGTGAGGCCCGAATTCTCGGCGAGCGGCTCGGCCGAACCGATGTCTTTGAACTTCGTCCACGAATCGGACTTACCACCAATAACCTAGCGACAGAGATTCCCTTTGATGAGAGCGTTCTCAATCTCGTCATGACCGCTGCGTACGGAGTAATAGGCCGTTGGCGCGAGGAATACGATCTCTGGGATGAATCACGCGCTCTGGCGCTCTTAACAACGCTCGGGATGAAGGATCTCAAAGACCAGCGTTACGGCACGCTTAGTGAGGGTGAGAAGAAGCGCGCTCTGATAGCGCGTGCACTCATGCCAAATCCAGAACTCCTCCTGCTGGATGAGCCAGCAGCTGGCCTCGATCTTGGTGGGCGTGAAGATTTGCTTCAACGGTTGCAGTTACTCTCTGAAGACCCAACTTCTCCTGCAACAATCATCGTGACGCACCATATAGAAGAGATTCCACGTGGAACCACACATGTATTGATTCTGAGCCACGCGCGAGCCGTGGCCCAAGGTCGAATTGAAGATGTACTCACCTCTGAAAATCTCTCCCGTGCGTACGGAATTTCAATCTCGCTCGTTCACGATAATGGACGTTACTTTGCAAGGGCTATCTAACCTCGTCCCCAAAAGCTGGGAGTCGATTCTTACCCCGTTCCCGGATGAGTGGGCTGCACTGGAAGAACGGCTAGGTCAAGATCATCGTGAGGTAACACCGTCGCGCGAGAGTCTCTTCAACGCTCTATCGCTCCCACCCGAGAAAGTTCGCGTCCTGATTCTTGGTCAAGATCCATATCCATCCGCGGGAGATGCACACGGACTCGCCTTCTCGGTTCAGCGTGAAGGTTCACTTCCTCCGACGCTTCGCAATATCTTTATAGAGTATCAATCAGATCTTGGATATCAGCAGCCGAAATCGGGCGATCTCTCGCCGTGGTCAGATCAAGGAGTTTTACTTCTCAACACAGTGTTGACATGCGCAGTGGGGGAGCCGCAATCCCATTCAGATTATGGCTGGCAATTCTTCACCGAGAAGATTGTACGAAAGGCTGCAGATAATGGATCTATTGCCATTCTCTGGGGAAAGAGCGCCGAAAAATTCGCGCATCTCTTTCCGGTGAATAGGCGAGTGATTTCTGCCCATCCGAGTCCGCTCAGCGCGTATCGAGGTTTCTTCGGAAGTAAGCCATTCTCCAAAGTGAACGAGTTGTTAGAGAGTTCAGGTGAGCCTGAGATTAATTGGGCGTTGCCAACCCTTTAACCACTGCTAAGTTAATAGCAACCGATTGACCAATCAAGAGCGCGAAGAGTGCTGTTCCAATCCCTAGTGTTCCGCCAAGGAGTGCTCCAATAGTGAGAGCAACAATCTCGATTGCCAGGCGAACCCGGGCAACGCGAACACCTGTTCTGTGATGAAGGGAAGTCATGAGTCCATCGCGTGGTCCAGGACCAAGGCCAGTAGTTATATAGAGCGATGAACCGGCACCCACGAGTGCGATTCCGGATATGACGAAAAAGATTGACAGGGCTAAGTTGCGATGGATTGCAGGAATAATCGCTAGCCCGACTTGTAGCGCCGCAGCAATCACGATGATATTTGCAATCGTTCCAAAACCTGGTCGTTCCCGAAGTGGCCACCAGAGAAGGAGAATCACTGCGCTTACAGCAAATGTTGCTTCGCCAATGGAGAGAGGTGTGTGACGGGCAATGCCTTGAGCCAGAACCGACCAAGGTGAGTTACCGATATGCGACTGAATCAGGAGCGCCTCGCCGAGGCCAAAGATCGAGAGCCCAATAATCAGAACTACAAAGCGAATGGGCGAGAGTTCCCAGCGGTGTGACGCCGTCCATGGAAGGCGAGGGATTGTCCTATGAGGGGTGAAAAATGAGAAGAACTTCGAGCTTCGTTTAGCTGGTTCGCGCCGTTCAGGGGGCTTCGCATCTTCCACTGTTAGAGTCTAACCATGTTCCATTTCACCTACCTGCAATCTATCGTCATTGGACTTCTACAGGGCGTAACAGAGCTCTTCCCAATCTCAAGCCTCGGCCACGCTGTTCTGTTGCCAGCATGGCTGGGTGGGTCGTGGAAGATTTTTGCTGCCTCTGATCAATATTTGCTAGTCACCATCGCATTTCACTTGGCGAGCGCCCTAGCTCTCTTCCTCGTCTTCTCGAAGCGATGGTTCCGCATCATTAGCTCGACGCTCATCTCGTTGCGCCGTGGAGAATTTGTTGGAAGTGGAATTCAATTGCTCGCGCGGCTAGTCATCGGAACAATTCCCGTCGCTATTCTCGGAAAACTTTTTAGCGATTCGCTACAGAAGACATTTGGGGCACCGCTACGCGCGGGAATCTTCCTCGCGATTAATGGATTAATCCTCTTCGGAGTTGAACGCCTCACCCGTCGCCGCCACTCGCATGTGCACTCAACGGATGCTGATGCAGCTATTGTCGAGCGAGTAAGTCTCGGCCAATCATTCCTCGTGGGAGTGAGTCAATCCCTTGCCCTCTTCCCTGGCATCAGCCGATTCGGTATCTCTATGACT
>CANGCW010000097.1 GCA_947452525.1 Actinomycetota bacterium | reverse complement strand
GGTAGGGCAGAAGAACAAAGATTGTGATGCCTAAGAGAGGGAGCCACCTCTTTCGCAGTGATGGAAGGCGAAGGTAGCGTCGCATCTTTGGAGTGAGAAAGAAGGCGACGAGAAGGAAAGTTAACCCATCTGCCATGCGCCAACTCGTGTTCTTCACATACGGGCTGGGATGGGGAATAAGTGAGGCAAAACTAAAAGTTCGGTAGTACTCCAGTACGCCGAAGAGGGTAACCGCAATAAAGGCGATAACGATTCTTGAGCGCTGACTGGCGGGCTTGAGCATGGAGCGAATCTATGCGCACCCGCTGACATTTGTCCGTACATACCGAAAAAAGCCCTGTAATTGAGCGTGGAACTCCTCGATACTCATATCCAACTGCGGAGAGGGGAGAGCCGGTGAAGATTGCGATCTACACAATCGCTCTCAATGAGGAGAAGCATGTCCAGCAATGGTTCAACTCAGGAAGAGAGGCGGACCTGCTCCTTATCGCCGACACTGGGTCAACCGATGGAACGGTCGTTGCCGCTAAGGCACTTGGCATCACGGTAATTGAGATCGAAGTAAAGCCTTGGCGCTTTGATGTTGCGCGCAACCTCTCACTCGACGCTCTCCCGGAAGATATTGATATCTGCATCCAGATTGATATGGATGAAGTGCTCCAGCCGGGCTGGCGGGAGATTGTTGAGGCCGCTTTTGAGAAGGGAAATCTATGGCCGACTTATCAAATTGTGATTGAGTGGGGCAAAGATGGCGAAGTAATCAAATCCTTGGATCACTTCAAGATTCATCCGCGAAAAGGATTCTCTTGGAAATATCCGATTCATGAAGTGATCAGTCCAGATGATGCAACAATCTACTCGCGCGAGCGAATTCCACTCACTGTCTGGCATCACCAAGATAAGACGAAATCGCGAAAGGGATACTTGGAGCAACTTGAATTAGCGGTTCAGGAGGTGCCGAGCGATTGGCGAATGAACCATTACCTCACCCGCGAGTACATGTATACGAAGCAATCAGAGAAGATCATTCACACCGCATACAAGGGAATTGATCTTGGGTACGGGTGGGATGTAGAACGAGCCTCTTCCTGCATTTGGGCTGCAGATGCCGCGCATGCATTGGGATACACCTATTGGGCCTACGAGTGGGCGATTAAGGCGAGTGAATTAGCCCCGACGTTTTATGAGGCATGGCACAGTCGCGCCCACTATGCACATCTTCTTGAGAAATGGCGCGATTGCTTTGATTCTGCAAAGAAGATAGACCGATTAACAAAGCAGACTCATCACCTAGTTAATCCCGCGGTCTGGAGCTGGTGGGGATTTGATTTAGCAGCGCTCTCCGCGCACAAATTAGGAAGACACGAACTCGCTCTCTATTACGGCCGATTGGCCCTTATGGCCGACCCCGAGAATGAACGCCTGGCGAGAAATTTGACCTATTACGAAGCCGCCCTTTTGGCATCTAAGGTCAGCACCTCAGCGCAGATGTAGGAAGATAATCTGCCGTTAGAATTTGCCTATGCGCCTAAAAGTCCTTGCAATCGCCTCGGCCCTGCTTACTGCAGTCCTCGCTCCCATTCACAGTAGCGCCGCCGTAACGCCACCCATTAAATCTGATACCCATTTCGAGGGTGACACCCAAGGACCTTATACATCAATTTATATGGACCAGTTCTTTGCAAAGGCGAAGGTCAACTTCATTATCAGCGCGGGAAGCACGCTGATTGTTGATTCAACAACCGCATCATCACAAGCAGTGATTGATGGAACAAACCTTTCGTTCACGCTGCCAGCAGCTCTTGATACTGCTGAATTGAATAAGGTCTATGTGACCTACCACTCTGCCTCTGATAATCGTGATTATTGGATCTACCTCAATCCACCAGCTCTTCACCCGTACGGATTCGACGGAGATACTTCCGCGCTAGATTCCAAGACGATGCTCTACACCCCTGGCACCTTTGTCATTGCGCAGAAGCAGAACAATATTCTCTTCTTTGAGCGCACTCCGGATGCGACATATGCCTTTCAAAAACTGCGTGCCCCTGCAAAAGTAAGCAAGGGAACAGCCACATATGCCTATCTCGTGAAAACAGATTCAACGCGTAAGACTTCAGAACCCGGATACTGGATTTACCTTGATGCAAATTTTCGAGCCATCGATAGCACTACCAGTTTCACAATTGGCGGAGCAAAGATGCAACCCGAAGGGCATGACATCACCGTCTCTGCTGCAGGAAATCCGGTCATGATGAGCTACTTCCCTCGCACCGTAAAGAGTGATTGGCTTGCAACGCCCTATACACCGCAGATATTTGATTGCGTTATTGCTGAAATTGGCAAGGATGGAAAGCCAGTTCACGCCTTTTCAACATGGGATTATGTAAATGGGAATAAGAAGGCGTGGAAGCCGATTCTCGACAAAAGCGAGACCGCAACTGACACCTCTGCAAATTACTCTGCAACTGATTGGTGTCATATTAACTCTATTAATTACGACGTAAAGAGCTCTCAATACATCGTGAGCTACCGATCGCTTGATCGGGTCTTTCTCATCTCGAACGATTTTAAGAAAGTTAATGCAATCCTGACCGCACCAGGTGCCCGTCAACACTATGCAAGGATGATTAATCCAACAACAGTTACAGCACTTGGAAATTACACATCAGGTACTGCATCCAAATTGTTGACCTGGATCTTTGCGAAGAAGAAATGGACACTCAAAACTGATCTTCTTCCACTGCATATGAGTTACTGCGGAAATATCAACAAGCTCACTGCAACCACCTACTTCGTTGCCGGAGGGTGTGGCACTGCAACGCCACAAGTCTTTGGATATGTAGTTTCGACGACCACTTCACCGTGGAGTTTAATTGGAACTGTAAAGAGCGCCCACATTCCGCCGTATCGCATTGAGCTCACCAACTAGAAAGATGGAGATTGCTTTCTCGGGTGAGCTCATTGAGTGGCGGGGCCCTTCGCCCTTCTACTGGATTCCGATCCCGGCCGAAGAATGCGTGGTTATCAAGTCTTACGCTTCACAGGTGAGTTACGGCTGGGGGGTAATTCCCGTAATGGCAACAATCGGGGAGACGGAATGGAAGACCTCGCTTATGCCGAAAGATGGTCGATATCTTCTGCCGGTGAAAGATGCCGTCCGCAAGGCTGAAAAAATCGATTTTGAACAAGTTGTCGAAGTCTCGCTGGCAATATGGTGACAAGAAGCAGAGGGCTTGCTCACGCACGGGCGTATCTACGATTACTCATGACTCTGATTGGCTTCTCTGACCCCATAGGCTTCCTTCTCAATGTGAAGAGATTTATCCAGGTAAGAGTTCGAGCCACTCGTTAAGTTCAGCGGGCTCAAAGGCAATCTCTGCAACGTTTCTGAGCCGACGTTCAATCTCCCGCGCTGACCCCTCATCACCGAGAGCGCGAATGGAGCGCGCTTTAAAGGCCTCAACGAAGATCGCGCTCTCATCCCAATGGGCAGGAGAACACTTCATCTTCTGCAAAACATCGGTAAATGTCTCAATCGCCTCTTCGTGCCGATTCTGCACCTGCTGTGCACGGCCCAAGCGATATAGCGCCCAGATAACTCTTCGTGATTTATTTATTGTTACCGCAACATCGAGCGAGGCAGATGCAAATGCCTCCGCTGTGACGCCGTCACCAAGTTGCGAGTAAGAGCGCGAGATTTCAGAATCACAGAAGCCCACATTCTCAACATCGCGTAACGCCTTGTACTGTTTTCTCGCCTCGGTGAAGGCGGTAATCGCTTCTGCATATTTGCGCATCTTCGAGAGTGCGAGTCCTGAGTTAGAGAAGGCGACAGCGACATCAAAGTCTTCGGTCTCCGGCAGTGGATTGAGAATGACTGCTTGATAGCAGTCGTAGGCGAACTCCCATTGGCGATCGAAGAAGAAGAAGTCGCCGGCTGTGTTCATCGACTTTGCATACTGTGAATCGCCAAGTTCTAGGTAAAGATCTGCTGCCTCTTTCGCGGCGAGGGCTGCCTCCATATTTCGGTCCATGCGACTGAGCGACCAACTCATCCCCATTAAAATGTGGGCGAGCGGAAGTTTTCGAGAACTGCTATCGCTCTCAATAATTAAATCTTTTGCAGCCTCGCAGATGGCCAGGCACTCAGAGTATTTGGAACGGTTGTATTCCAGGTGGCTGAGCTCGACCATAAGATCAATCTTCTGCATTCCTGATTCATTCGGAATTCGGTTATAAAGGTCATTAATTTGATTAAGCTCGTTGTTCGTACTCCACCTCTAACTCTTGGCTATCGTCCGCCGAGAGGCTCTCCTCTCGACCCTGAATGAACGGGG
>CANGCW010000096.1 GCA_947452525.1 Actinomycetota bacterium | reverse complement strand
GGTAAGACTCGTCTCCTCGATGCGATTCGCCAAACGGAAGTTATTAAGAGCGAAGCAGGCGGAATCACTCAGCACATTGGTGCATACCAGATCCACCATATGCATGATGGCGTTGAGCGCGCAATCACCTTTATCGATACACCAGGTCACGAAGCGTTTACCGCGATGCGTGCACGTGGTGCGAAGGTCACAGATATCGCGATCTTGGTTGTCGCAGCTGATGATGGCGTCATGCCACAGACAATTGAAGCGTTGAACCACGCTCAAGCTGCAGATGTCCCAATCGTTGTCGCAGTGAACAAGGTTGATAAAGAGGGTGCGAACCCAGATAAGGTCCGTCAACAGCTCACTGAGTACAACTTGGTCGCTGAAGAGTATGGCGGAACGACAATCTTCGTAAATGTCTCTGCTAAGTCCGGCGAGGGAATCGATGATCTCATCGACTCCGTTCTCCTCACTGCAGATGCTGCTCTCGATCTTCGCGCAGTTGCAGATGATGTAGCTCGCGGTGTCGCAATTGAAGCGAACCTTGATAAGGGTCGCGGATCCGTTGCAACAGTTCTCGTACAGCGTGGAACGCTGCACGTTGGAGATGCAATCGTCGCCGGTGGCGCATTCGGTCGCGTACGTGCGATGTTGGATGAGAATGGGAATAACCTCGAAGAGGCTGGTCCATCTCGCCCAGTTCAGGTACTTGGATTCACAAGTGTCCCTGGCGCTGGAGATTCCTTCATCGTTGCTGAGGATGATCGCACTGCTCGTCAGATCGCTGAGAAGCGTCAGCTTGCAATGCGTAATGCACTCCTCGCTAAGACCCGTAAGAAGGTCTCACTTGAAGACTTCATGGAGCAGTCCAAGGTCAGCACCCTTAACCTCATCATCAAGGGTGACGTATCTGGTTCTGTTGAGGCGCTCGAAGATGCACTTATGCAGCTCGATGTCGGTAGCGAAGTTGACCTCCGCGTTATTCACCGCGGAGTTGGTGCAATCACCAAGAACGATGTCACTCTCGCATCTGCATCTACTGCAGTCATCATCGGCTTCAACGTTAAGCCAGAACCACAGACTGCAATCTTCGCTGATCAAGAGGGCGTGGAAGTCCGCTTCTACACCGTCATCTACCAGGCGATCGAAGAGATTGAGGCCTCACTTAAGGGTCTCCTCAAGCCTGAGTACGAGGAAGTCATTCTTGGTAGCGCAGAGGTCCGCGATATCTTCAAATCATCTAAGTTCGGAAATATCGCTGGCTGTCTCGTTCAAGAAGGATTTATCCGACGGAACGCAAAGGCTCGCACACTCCGCAATGGAGCTGTCGTGGGTGAAGGACTCGCTATCGAATCTCTACGTCGATTCAAGGATGATGCAACCGAGGTCAAGGATGGCTACGAGTGCGGTATCGGACTTGGCTCATACAAGGAGCTCGAAGTTGGCGACATCATCCAGACTTATGAGATGCGCGAGAAGAAGAGAGCATAACCATGGCTTCAAATCGTGCGCTTAAAGTTGCCGATCGCATTAAAGAGGTTGTTGCACTGACGATCGAGACGCGGGTTAAAGATCCGCGTCTCGGCTTCGTCACTGTCACCGATGTTCGAGTTACAGGCGATCTTCAACAAGCATCAATCTTCTACACCGTCTTCGGTGGGGATGATGAGCGTTCAGCTACGGCTGCAGCTCTCGCATCTGCACGCGGGATGATTCGTAGCGAGGTAGGTCGTGCGCTCGGCCTTCGTATCGTTCCAACAATCGAGTTCTTCTCAGATGGCCTTCAAGAGTCTGCCTCGGCTATGAATGAGTTAATCTCAAATGTGAAGCGATCCGATGCTGAACTTGCAAAGCTCCGAGAGAATGCAAAGCCGGCAGGCGAAGCGAACCCTTATAAAGAGAGAGCTGCCGAGTAGTTCATGATCAACGGTTTTCTCGTCGTTGATAAAGATGGCGGAATGACTAGCCATGATGTCGTGGCGAAGGCGCGTAGAGCGCTCGGAACAAAGAGAGTCGGACATGCGGGAACTCTTGATCCGATGGCAACTGGTGTCTTAGTTCTTGGAGTAGGCGCGGCGACGAAGTTACTTCAATACATTGTCGATGGGGCAAAGCGTTACGAGGCAACTATCCGACTCGGCGTCTCCACCGTGACTGATGATCGAGAGGGTGAAGTTCTCGCCACCTCAGATACATCTGCTGTTGCAGATGACGAAATCGCTCGAATTCTCGGAACATTTGTGGGAAAGATTCAGCAACGTCCATCATCAGTCTCAGCAATCAAGGTAGATGGAAAACGTGCATACGACCTGGTGCGAAGCGGTGAGAAGGTAGAGCTTCCTGCGCGCGAAGTTTCGATTGAGAAGATTGATATTCTCGAGATTCGCCGCGGTGAATTCCTCGATATTGATATCGCAGTTGAGTGTGGAGCGGGTACCTATATCCGCGCCATCGCTCGCGATCTTGGTGAGGCGCTGCAGGTTGGTGGTCATCTCACCTCGTTAAGACGAACGCTCGTCTCACCCTTTACTGAAACCGATGCTCAAAAATTAGGAGATGATCTCCGCCTCCTCGACACCTTTCAATCCATAGGTAAGGTTCTTCCAACGCGCATCCTTAACGATGAAGAGCTCGCCGAACTCTCCTTTGGCCGAGTTATCGGAGCGAATGAAGGTCCAGGAATCTATGCCGCGGCAACCCCACAAGGAAAGTTCGCAGCTCTTATTGAGAACCGAGAGAGCGCCGGGAAGACTTTGGCACATCCCACTCTCGTTGCCGTGAAAGAATAAGGCGATGAACTCAGTAGCGATTGGCATCTTTGATGGCGTCCATCAGGGCCACCAGAAGATTCTGGCTGAAGCGGCGAAGCATGGCCCTGTTACCGCGCTGACATTTCATCCCCATCCAACATCTGTCTTTGCGCCAGAGCGCACGCCACCATTTCTCGTAAGCCTTGAAGATCGCATTGAACTCCTTGAGGCGAATGGCGCATCAGAAGTGGTTGTTATTGAATTTACAAAGGAGTTCGCAGCTAAAAGCCCTGCGGAATTTATTCAACAAGTTCTCGTGGAGACTCTTAAGGCAACGCATGTGACGGTGGGTTCAAATTTCACATTCGGATTTAAGGCTTCCGGAAATCTCGAGACGTTGAAGAACTCTGGTGCAGGCTTTGGAGTGAGCAGTGTTGATCTCGCAGAGGACCGCGGCTCAGCAATCTCCTCAACCCGCATCCGCTCACTTGTCATGGATGGTGATATCGAGCGCGCTAACGAATTACTGACTCGCCCCTTCTTCCTTCGTGGGCCAGTTGTTCACGGCGAGAAGCGTGGCCGTGAAATCGGATACCCAACAGCAAATATCGGTTTAGCAGAACACGCGACAATTCCGGCCGACGGAATTTATGCAGGATGGCTCCAAGTAGGGGAGCACCGATGGAAATCCGCAATATCGATCGGCACTAACCCAACATTCCCTGGTGTACGCGGTCGACAGGTTGAAGCGTACGCAATTGGCGAATCAGGACTCGATCTCTATGACCAAGAGGCAAAGTTAGAATTTAACTTCAGACTCCGCGATACCTTGAAGTTTGACTCACTCGATGCACTACTTGTTCAGATGAAGGCGGATTGCTCAGAAGCAATCACGCTGCTCAATTAATCCACCATCGCTAGGAGCGCACTACATATGAAGACCGAAGTTGATATCTGGTTCGATCCGATCTGCCCTTTTGCATGGATTACATCGCGTTGGTTACTCGAGGCATCTGCAGTGCGCGAGATTTCGCCTCGCTGGAACGTCATGAGCCTCTCCTATCTCAATGAAGATAGAGAAGTAGATGAGGCGCATCAGAAGGCATTCGCTCGTGCGCGGGGACCAGTTCGCGTCGTTGCCGCTGTTATGCAGCAGCACGATAACGATGCGGTCGGTCGCCTCTACACAGCCCTCGGAAATCGCATCCACCTCAAGAAGGAAGAGGTAAGCGATGAGTTGATCGCTGCTGCTCTTGCTGAGGCTGGACTTCCTGCAGAGCTTCTCGCCATCGCACACGATGAAGCTTGGGATGCCCCAATGATCGAGAGCCACAAGAAAGCGATCGCAATCGTGGGCAACGATGTCGGAACACCTGTCGTTGCTCTCAACGGAGTCGGCTTCTTCGGACCAGTTATCTCGCCCGCTCCAAAGGGCGAGGAGGCAGGTCGCCTCTGGGATGGCCTCTCAGCGATCATGAGCGTCGAGGGCTTCTTTGAGCTGAAGCGCGCTCGCACCGTTGGCCCAATCTTCGGGTAATTCCTGAATATCCACGCCTGAACCGGGCTCGATTTCGTGGGGTCAACCCGCGCTGGTAGCCTTGGGAACGCATAAAGCGAGTAAGCGAGCCTTC
>CANGCW010000095.1 GCA_947452525.1 Actinomycetota bacterium | reverse complement strand
GTGGACCTCTTCTCTCACCTTCTTCATACTTCATGAAGTCACCTCCTGTTCAGTACACAGATGAGCAGGCAAGTGCAAAGACAGAGGCGTTCATTGCAGGCGAGCTAGAGCGCTAAAACACTCAACAGATCGCCCCTCACCTTTACGGGTGGGGGGCTTTCTATTTTCATAAAGTGTGGCAGGATGAAGTTATGTCAGAGATTCTTACCGACCGGCTCGAAAACGTCCTCCTCATCACCATCAACCGCTCCGCAAAGAAGAATGCGATCAATACAGATATGTATATCGCGCTCAATGCAGCGCTCAAGAGCGCAGTGGATGATTTTGGAATTCGCGCCGTCATTCTTACCGGAGCCGATGGGATATTTACTGCAGGCAATGACATCAAGGACTTTGCGCAGAACATCCCAGAGGATTCATCGGCTCCTGGCTTCCAATTCATCAAGGCGCTCCATAATTTTCCAAAGCCACTCATCGCCGCCGTCGAGGGCAAGGCGATTGGTATCGGCACTACCGCACTTCTTCATTGCGACCTCGTCTACGCATCGGATTCCGCAGAGTTCTGCATGCCCTTCGTCTCACTAGGACTTGTTCCAGAGGCAGGTTCTTCCTATCTTCTGCCGATGCGAATCGGTTACAACAAGGCTGCAGATATTCTCCTTACGGGACGTACATTCTCTGCCGCAGAAGCGCTCGTTATGGGAATCGTCAATGAGATTGCAATCAATCCACTGGAGAGCGCACTCAATGCGGCAAAGCGGATCTCTGCTCAACCTCCACAGGCAGTCATCAATACCAAAGCTCTCATGAAGAGCGGAACTTTCAGTCAAGTAGAGGCAATCATGGAGGCCGAGGGGGAGATGTTCCGCATGGCACTCCAAACAGAAGAGGCACAAGCCGCCTTTGCAAAGTTCTTAGGTTTCTAGGTTAAGGGGCTCCAGATGAATCTCAACGGCAAGCGAATCTTCATCACGGGTGGATCCAGAGGTATTGGTCTTGCGATTGCAAAGCGTGCAGCCCAAGATGGCGCCAGTATCGCTATCGCGGCGAAGACAACAGAGCCGCACCCAACTCTTCCTGGCACTATTCATACCGCTGCGAAAGAAATTGAGGATGCTGGAGGCAAGGCTCTTGCGATTCAGTGTGACATCCGCGATGAAGAGGCGATAGCTGCAGCTGTAAAGCAGGCCGCGGCTGCTTTCGGTGGAATTGATATTCTCATTAATAATGCGAGTGCGATCAACTTAACACCGACCGAGAAGACGCCGGCAAAGCGCTTTGATCTGATGATGGATGTCAACGTCCGAGGAACATTCCTCACCTCACAAGCAGCGCTTCCATATCTCAGGGAGAGCGCAGCAGCAGGTCGCAATCCACATATTCTGACCCTCTCGCCACCACTCTCCATGAATCCTAAGTGGTTTAGACCGCACGTTGCCTACACGATTTCAAAGTACGGAATGAGCATGTGCGTACTAGGAATGTCGGGAGAGTTTAAGCGCGATGGGATTGCCGTTAACGCGCTCTGGCCGCGCACTGCAATTGATACCGCAGCACTCGCCATGATCCCTGGAATAGATACCGATGCCTGCCGAACACCGGAGATTCTTGCAGATGCCGCCTACATCATCCTCAATCGTAAGTCGGCGAGCACGACGGGCAACTTCTTTGTAGACGATGAGGTGCTTGCCTCAGAGGGAATTACCGATTTAGAGAAGTACTCAGTGAAGCCGGGAACAACTGACTTCCTCTTAGATTTCTTCCTCGATTAATTTATTCGGAAATCTCAATCGATTGATGCACGTGGTCGGTCTCGACAATTCCCGAGCTGTAGCGCTCTTCGTACTTTCCGGTCTTCCAGATAATGACGGAGAGAATCCAAGTTGCAACGAATGAGAGAACGATAAAGTACCCAACCTTGTTGAGATTGATTCCTGCGATAAAAGTAAATGGTTGGTACTTACCAATAGAGGTTTTATCTGCGAGCACTCCTACTACTTCTATGGTCCCGATGACAAAGGCGACAAAGATAGAGATGCTCGTCGTGGTGATGTTGTAATAAATTTTACGAAGCGGTGACGTGAATGCCCATGAGTACGCCTTCACCATAAAGATTCCATCCAATGAATCCATCATGGACATACCGGCTGCGAAGATAATGGGAAGAGCAATAATCGCCAGCGGAGGAAGAGTCCCGCCGACTGTTCCAATCGCAGCAGTCGCAGAGAGGCCGAGCAGGCCAACCTCTGTTGCGGTATCAAAACCAAGACCGAAGAGAATGCCAATCGGATAGAGCTGCCATGAGTGATCAAAGCCCTTCTTAAAGAATCCGCGGAAGATGCGATTCATGAGGCCACGCTCATTCAATAATTGTTGAAGGTGTTCGTGGGAGAACTTTCCGGACTTTGCTTGCTTCCAGACCTTGATGATGCCAACGAGAATGACCAAGTTGAGAATTCCTACGAGGTAGAGGAAGAAGGCGGAGACAGAAGCTCCAATGATTCCGCCAGTCTCTGCGAAGTTATGTTGCAACTTCGTCGCCTCTTTCGCTGCGAAGGCGATGCCAACAGAGAGGCCGAGAACGATGGTGGAGTGGCCAAGGGAGAAGAACAAACCAACGCCCATAGGCTTCTTATTCTTCGCCAACATCAAACGCGTTGTGTCATCGATGGCAGAGATGTGATCGGCATCGAATGCGTGGCGCAAGCCAAACGAGTAGGCGAGCGCACCAGCTCCGGCATAGACCAGAGTGTGGTTGCCATCCATGAGCGAGTGGAACTGCTCCATGGAGTTGTAGTGAATAAAGAGTCCCCACCCAATCACGTGTAGGGCGATTACTGTTCCGAGCACTCCAGCTAAGGCGGGGAGCTCCTCCCGAGAGAAGCGGAGATGGCTTCGCAGGGAAGTGGTCGGTTTGTTGCTCATGGGAGAACCTTAATGCAAACGTTTTGCAAGAAGGTAATCAGGATCAAAGGCGACCAGCCTCTTTCATGGCTCCAAGGAATGCTTGTAAGCCCTCGCTCTGTGGATTCGAGAGCATTTCACCCGGCTTGCCACGCTCTGCGATGTGGCCACCCTCAAGGAAGATGAGTTCATCGGCGACCTTGAGCGCGAAGCCCATCTCGTGGGTGGAGATAAGCATGGTGTGTCCCTCTGCCTTAAGTTCAGCAATCAAGGAGAGGACTTCAGCGATGAGAACCGGATCTAAAGCGCTGGTGACCTCATCAAGCAAGAGTAGGCGCGGCTTCGTGATGAGCGCCCGAAGAATTGCCACTCGCTGTTGTTGGCCACCACTAAGTAAATCTGGATAACTCTTCGCCTTACCCTCTAAACCGAAACGGGAGAGCAGCTCCATCGCTTGGGCGTTTACGACTTCACGCTTCACGCCATGCACTTTGCGACTAGCAAGGGTGATGTTCTGTAGAACTGTGAGATGAGAGAAGAGGTTGAACGATTGGAAAACGGAGCCAATTTTTGCTCGTACTGCATCAGCGCTCACGCCCGGTGCGGTTATATCGTCGTCACCTAAGAGAATCTGTCCATCATCAATCTCTTCAAGCAGATTGATACAGCGCATCAAAGTGCTCTTCCCGCTACCGGATGCACCGATGATGACTGTTACCTGATGTGGCTTAAGGTCAAAGGAGATATCCTGAAGTACGAGTTCAGCACCGAAAGATTTACGGACGTTACGGACGGATAGAAGGCTCACCATTGCCCCCTTTGATTCCGTGCCAGATCTTGTCGACGCGTCAACCAATCGGTGAAGCGAGTCAATGGAATTGTGAGCGCAACGAACAAGGCGCCAGCAACCACGTATGAGGTGAAGTTAAAGGTCATCGAGCTGTAGATGCGTGCTTGCCTGATTGCATCGATTGCACCCAGAACGCTTATGAGTCCAGAGTCCTTCTGTAGCGAGACAAGATCATTGAGCAGTGGTGGTGCCACTTTGCGCAGCGCTTGAGGCAAGATCACTGAGCGTTGAGTCTGCGATGCAGTTAAGCCAAGTGCGCGTGCAGCCATACGTTGAGCCGGATGGACCGCTTCAATTCCTGCACGGATTACCTCTGCGACATATGCAGAGTAAGTAAGAATGAGCGAAACAATTCCTAGCAGGAGAGTTGAAGAAGGTAGCCACGTGATTCCAAGTCCAGGAATTCCGAATCCAACAAGCAGAAGTACGAGCAGGAGCGGGAGTCCGCGGAAGATATCGGTATAGATAGTGGCTGCTAAACGAACGGGATAGAGAAGCGGGCTCTGTGATGTGCGGGCGAGAGCGATAAGCAGCCCAAGAATCAGCACGCAGATTTCAGCGATGATCATCACTCGGAGATTGAGCCAGAGACCGCTTAAGACTTGAGGAAATGAGAGGCGGGCAT
>CANGCW010000094.1 GCA_947452525.1 Actinomycetota bacterium | reverse complement strand
GAATTCTAAAGGTGAATGGCGGGAATTGGAAACCAATTCCCGCCATTCAATTTCTTACTTAATACTAACTAATGTAATTAGTTAGTTGGCCACGATGCATCAATAGCTGCCGCAACATCTGCAGTTGACTTACCGGTAAACCAGTTGGTGAGCTCTGTCCACATTGATCCAGCGCCAACAGCTGCAGGCATTGCATCTGATGCGTCGAATACGAACGTTGACTTCTTGTCAGACAAGTACTTAGCTGACAAAGCATCAAGTGCGTTTGTGTATGTAGAAGCTGGAACACCGTTGTTAGCTGAAAGCCATCCACCGGATGGACCAGCTGACTTAATGCGCTGGATAGCCCATTGTGGTGAAGATAGGTAGTTCTGTACTTCCTGTGTAGCAGCGTTGCTGTTGAATGCTGCGAAGAACTCTCCGCCGCCTTCTACTGGTGTCTTCACTGCTGGGTTGATGCCTGGGAGGTAGTAAGCCCAAACGTCACCTGTTGGTGAGACCTTTACATTTGCTGGGTACTGTGAAGCATAGAAAGAGGCCTGCTGGAGCATGTTGCACTTACCTGTTGGAATGCCTTGTCCTGCATTCTGGAAGGTTGTTGTGGCAATTGCGCTTACGTTTCCAACATACTTAGGATTCTTCATCCATGAAGCAACCTGGTTGAAAGCTGCTGTGATTTGTGGATCTGTGAACTTGACCTTGTGTGCGATCCAGTCCGCGTAGACCTTTGCACCCTGGGTACGAAGAACAATCTCTTCTAGCCAGTCTGTTGCAGGCCAACCTGTTGCTGTACCGGAACCGATACCACCACACCATGCGATCTGCTTCTTAGCAGCCATCTTGTCTGAGAGTGCCATCATTGCTGTCCAAGTTGTTGGAACGGTGTAACCGTTCTTCTTGAACTGCTTTGGTGAGTACCAGACGAGTGACTTGTTATTTGCTGAGTTTGGAGCAGCATAGAAAGTGCCGTCGACTGTGCCGTAGCCCTTCCAACCTGCAGACCAATACTTGTTGACGTTTGCAAGTGTCTGAGCTGGAGCCTTAACAACTTTGCCTGTTGCAACCATCTTCTGGAGAAGACCTGGCTGTGGAATCATTGCGATATCTGGTGCTGTTCCACCCTGTACACGAACACCGAGCTGTGATTCAAACTCGTTTGTTCCGTTCCAGTTGATGGTAATTCCTGTGCAATCTTCAAAAGGAAGAAGCGCTGCTTGGTAGCGTGAGTTCTCGAGTCCGATGACTGAGTTAAAAATTTCTACTGTCTTTCCAGCTTGCTTAGCGTAGTTACCAACGCCTGCACATGCTGATGAAGCAGCTGAAGCGGACGTTGTAACAACAGCTCCGCCAGAAACCAATACTGCTGCTGCGCTGATCACTGCGAGCAAGCCCTTTGATTTGAGTTTCATCAATTACCTTTCAGATGGTTACGATTGTCGACACGTGTCGACGCGTTGTTGTAATCTATTAGAAGCCAGCCCGCTGGTCTAGAGGTATTGGGGAAATTCTGTGTTCGTAATGAAATCGTTATAAATGGCAACCCGTGCAGATGTAGCCAGGCTTGCAGGAGTCTCGGAGAGCACTGTCAGTTATGCCCTGAACGGCCAGAGATCTATTAAGCCTGAGACAAAGCGCCGAGTTTTGGCTGCGGTGAAGAAGTTGAACTACCGCCCCCACTTTGCGGCCGGCGTATTGGCGGGCGGAAAGTCGAGCTCCATTGGGCTGATCTTCCCCAGCTACGGCGGCAGCTTCTCCTCATTGCACTTTGACTATGTTGAAGGAATTATCGATGGAGCTAAATCACGTGGTTACCACGTCATCGTCTGGCCAGGCGAAGAGACCACCAGCGGTGAAATTTCACATTTCTATCAGACCGGCCTTATCTCTGGCTTAATCTTGATGGAGATCCTCGATGTCGATGCACGAGTCAATGCTCTGCATGAGGCTCAGATTCCATTTGCCATGATTGGTCGAACAGCTAACCCGGAAAAGTTTAGATATGTTGATCGCGACTTTGAAAAGGTAGCGGAGGCATCTCTCGCTCATCTCGTTGAATTCGGACATAGAGGGATTGCGGTCTTGACCCATCGCAGAGTTGTAGATGGTCACGTCGTCTCTGTCGATGATCGGTTTGCAAAAGCAATCTCTGAAACTGCCACGAAGATGTCTCTGAAGATTCATCTCATTACACACGAAAATTCTGTTGATGGCGGAACACTCGCATTCAAAGATTTCACTAAACTTAAATCGAAAGTTACCGGTGTCATCGGGCTTGCTGATCTTCTCACTGTTGGATTTACTGCAGCTGCTCGATCCGTTGGAATTGATATTCCGAATGAGATATCCATTATTGGTCTAAATAATCCTCCGCAACAGGTAAATCTTGTTCAACCACATCTAACCGTAATTTCACTTCCTGCTAGGGAGATGGGAAGAGCTGCTGCAGAGATTTTGATTGATGAGATTGCAGGCGAGCAGACGCAAAGTCCTCAACAGTTATGGAGCGGTGAACTGGTTCAAGCAAGCAGTACTTCTCCACTTAAAAAACCTTGAGCCATCCCTAACTATTCGTTGTACCCGTGACGAGAGATGAGGTATTTCCGATTCCATCGATCGTGATGGGGCCACCGAGAGATAGACCTATGAAGAAGTAGAAAGCTCCACCCGCTGGTAACGCTGCTGAAATGGTTAAAGGCACTCCTGATACGGGAGAAAGTACATATTTCGTTCCGGATGCACATGCGCCTGTATTGATGATTACATTTACATCGCACCTAAAGAGAGAGATGGTGCCACCTGTGCTCCATGTAAATGTCAATTGAAATTGGCGAAGATCATGGGAACTTCCGCTCACAACCGAGAATGAGCGAGAGACTCCAATAGGGAGGGGAAGAGTCAGCGGCGTTGCTGCATTCGCTGCTCCGATGTTCTTCACATAGACAGCAGCGTTATCGGAGGTCACTTGTGCAGTGCCATGCGCATTAAGTACTGGCGTTGCATCAACAGGTTTAGATACCAGTGCAAGTGAAACTGCCAGGGCAGTACCGATCAGTGCGCTACGAGTTAGTCGAGACATTCTTCGGATTCTCCATAAATACCCAGCTAAAGGAATTCATAAACCCCTGGATTGATCCGGTGGGCAGAACTCCATCGTTCACGACTTCATTGTTATTGGGAAGCGAGATGGTGAATTTCAATCTGGTGATGGCGCCTGCTGCAGTGGAGGGAAGATTGAGCGAGAGATAGCCGCCGAAGATGATTGAGTAGATAGGCGTGATCGGAGCTACGGCATTTGGCGTGCCAGGGCAGGTGCCATTTATGTTCCAAGCCAACGGGCAGGAGAAGATAGTTACCTGGAGTCCATTGGTTGTATCTGAGAGCAACGGTGTAGCCAATTCATTATTTAGCGCACCGAGCTTGGGAGAAGCGCCATCAATCGTTCCGCCATTAACAAGATTGATGTAACGATTGACGCGATCTCCCGGCGCCATATTTGTGATGGGCGTACTGAAACCTCCGAGAAGACCGTTCACACCAGATGGTGCGAGGGTAAGCGTGATTGTTCCCGTCGAAACTGATGTTGGGATGGGGCTGGTAACAACAGCAGTCAGTGCGGCAAAGACCGATGAGGAGACCCACGCAGCGCCTCCCACTCCGCCGCAGATCGCGATAATTAATCTGAGGGCGAAACTATTGGCGGCGCGCGCGAGGTACCTCGTCATTGGTGAACGACCCGTACGAATTAGGAGTTAGTTACAACGCCTGCTCGTGCGCTCTCGGTGAAGGTCCAGGTAAGAGTGTTAGAGAGATTCTGAACAGTTCCCCCTGGTAGAACACCATTGAGGACGTTCTCATTCGCTGCCGGAAGAGCGATAGAGACTTTGAGAAAGCTCACTGAACCCGCTGTGAGCGAGGGAAGTGTGATCGCCTTTGGCGTTGCTGTCATTGTGCTGACCGCAGAGCTGGCGAGAACTGTTCCTGTAGTGCCAGTGCAGGTACCTGTAGCGCTCCACGATACGGAGCAGGACTGAACAGCTACTTGGAGGCCTGCTGTTGCATTAGTAACGAGCGCGGTTCCAGCCTCACCGAGGGTGATACCCAGCGTTGGGTTGAGTCCATCGATGGTTCCACCATTAGTGAGATCCACATATCTATTGATGGTGTCACCGGGAGCCATGTTGGCAATCGCGGTGTTGAAACCATTTGAAATACCGGTGACCGATGAAGGAGCGAGTGTCAGGCTTAACTTTCCTGATGTCACTGATGTCGGCGTTGTGTTCGATGCAACGGCTGTGAGAGCCGCAAGAACTGATGAGGAGACGAGCGCCGCTCCACCAACCCCCGCCGTTACAACAATCGCCAACTTCAGGGCAACGCTGCCGGCAACTCGTGAAAGCACCTT
>CANGCW010000093.1 GCA_947452525.1 Actinomycetota bacterium | reverse complement strand
GCGAAATCTTCAAGGGCCGCATGGAAATCTTCAGCGGCTCGTTCGAATGCCACCGCAGCTTTTCCTGGCATGAACTTCGAGGCCATTTTTGCCGCACGAATTGCGCGCGTACTAGTGAGCTCCTCAGTAACCGCTTGAGTTGTGCGATCCATAAACTCGTGCGCCTCATCGAGAATAATCGCATCGCGCTCGGGCAGAATCGGATGAGATTCGACAATCTCAATCGCAAGAAGAGTGTGATTAGTAACCACGACATCCGCGCTCTGCGCCCTCTCCTTTGCAAGGGCGGAGAAGCATTGATCTCCATAGAAACATTCATCCTTACCGATGCACTCTCGACCTGAGACCGAATTCGCAGCCCACACTCTTCTATCAACTTCCGGTGCATCATCTCTATCGCCAGAGGAGCCAGGCTTATCCGCCCACTCGCGCAATTTCTTCGCCTGCTTCTCAAGAGTGGAGACTTCAAAGAGCGCATCGCCATCGGGGTCGCTCTCCCCCGTACTCATCTTCTGCTTACAGAGGTAATTTCCGACGCCTTTATATATTGCAAAGGTAACTTCGCGGCCTAACTCCTTGGAGAGAGCCGGGGCAATCTTAGGCAGGTCTCGTTCAACTAACTGGCGCTGAAGTGCCAGCGTCGCTGTTGCAACAAGGACCTTCTCGCCATTGACAAGAGAGGGAACGAGATAAGCGAGAGACTTACCGGTACCTGTCCCCGCCTGAACGAGAAGATGATGTTTATCAGAGAGCGCATTAGCGACCGCCTTCGCCATCTCAATCTGGCCAGGCCGTGGCTTGCCACCAATCGCTGAGACCGCTGCTGCTAGAGCCGACTCAACCTTTGCATGGAGCTCTGCTTCCTTCATTCTGAGGCAAATTTCGTGAGCGCTTCTTCGCTGAGGCGGAAGACGGTCCACTCATTCATAGGTACTGCACCGATAGCCTTATAGAAGTTAATGGATGGCTCATTCCAATCCAATACCCACCATTGAAAACGCGGATACCCACGTTCCACGCAAAGTCGGGCAAGGGTCTTCATGAGCGCGAGACCGATTCCACTTCCGCGATAGTGAGGAGCAACAAAGAGGTCTTCGAGATAGATTCCAGCGCTGCCCTTCCATGTTGAGTAGTTCAAGAACCAGAGAGCGATTCCAGCGATCTCGCCATCGACCTCTGCAACGTGGCAGTACGCGACGCTCTTCTCACCGAAGAGAGCTTCGCGGAGGTGGGATTCATCAGCCTCGACCGCGTCAGGTTCACGTTCGTAGATAGCCAACTCAATGATTTTCTGGTGGATAGCTGGGATATCTTCCTTCACCGCTTCTCGGATGACGAAGGTCTTTGCGCTCTCACTCACCCTCGAAGGATAGCGGTTAGTAAGGGCATTACATGGAATACTTCCAGATATGAGCACTCCGCAGAAGATGAGCGCAATGGCGAAGAAGATTGCCACATTAGATCCTGCATTCTTGCCGGCCATTAAGAACCTGGAGCCTTGTCGCTTCGGCCTCGAGAAGCCAACATCAACGAATTATCAATCCCTTGTTCGTGCTGTGATTGCGCAACAAGTCTCGACGAAGGCAGCAGCAACCATTGGTAAACGTCTAGAAGTCATGTGCGGCGGTCGAATAACCGTGGAACGGGTAGCGAAACTCTCGCTCAAAGAGATTCAGAGCGCAGGCCTCACCGGCGCAAAGGTCCGCACTCTCGATGAGTTAACAAGAGCAATCCTTGAGGGAAGAGTAGAGATTAAGAAGTTCACATATATGAACGATGAAGAAATTATGGGACAACTGCTCCCGCTCTTCGGTTTCGGCAAGTGGACCATCGAGATGTTCCTCATGTTTCAACTTGGACGCATCGATATCTGGCCTGTTGATGATCTAGCCGTGCGCAGGGGTTGGGACAATCTTCACTTCAATAAAGACGCCATTAAACCAAAGGCGCTCATGGCAGAAGGAGACCTCTTTGCAGGAATGCGAAGTGTCGTTGCTTGGTACTGCTGGAGAGCTTCCTAATTCGCTAATGTGTAATTAGGCGATAGCAGCAATACCCTCTTCAAGAACGCTGAGTGCATCCTTCAAGAGTTCATCAGTGATAACAACTGGTGGCAAAAAGCGGATGACGTTGCCGTACGTTCCAGCACTGAGAACAAGAACACCATTCTTCTGGCAATGTGCAATTACTGATGCCATTGCAGCGCCATTTGGCTCTGTTGTTCCTGGCACGACAAGTTCAATCGCTTGCATAGCACCGCGACCGCGAACTTCCCCGATAACTGGATACTTAGCAGCCATTGCGCGCAGTGAACTTCCAAGGATCTCGCCGATGTGGCGGGAGCGCTCTACCAGCTTCTCCTCTTCAATGGTTGCAATTGCGCCAAGTGCAGCAGCGCATGCGATCGGATTTCCGCCGAATGTTCCACCGAGACCTGAAGCGTGGGAAGAGTCCATAATCTCTGCGCGGCCGGTAACTGCTGCAAGTGGAAGTCCACCAGCGATTCCCTTAGCGGTAATCATGATGTCTGGAACGACGCTCTCCTCTTCTACTGCGAAGAGGTGACCTGTGCGTGCAAAACCTGTCTGAACCTCATCGGCGATGAAGACGATTCCATTCTTTGATGAGTACTCACTCAAGCCTGGGAGGAAGCCCTTTGGTGGAACGATAAATCCGCCCTCACCCTGAATTGGCTCGATCAAGATCGCTGCAACGTTATGGGCGCCGATCTCCTTCTCAATCTTATGTGTGACCATCTCAAGTGCATCTTCAGTGATAGTTGCCTTATCTCCTACCCAGCGATATGGGTATGGCATAGGCATACGATAAATCTCTGTTGCGAACGGTCCGAAGCCCTCCTTGTATGGCATGTTCTTTGCAGTGAGCGCCATCGTGAGGTTGGTGCGGCCATGATAAGAATGTTCAAATACAACGATTGCCGGACGCTTTGTGTAGTGACGCGCAATCTTTACTGCGTTCTCGACTGCCTCTGCTCCCGAGTTAACAAGGAGTGACTTCTTTGCATGTGTGCCAGGAGTCAGGCGATTGAGCGCTTCGCATACCTCGATGTAGCCCATGTAAGGAGCAACGGTGAAGCAGGTGTGCGTGAAATTCTGTACCTGCGCGATGACGTTCTCAACGACGCGTGAGGCAGAGTTGCCGACATTTGTTACGCCGATACCAGAACCGAGATCGATGATGAGATTGCCATCAATATCTTCGAGGATCGCATCGTGTGCGCGCTGGATGACGACCGGAATCGCCATACCTAGTCCACCAGAAGTAGCTTCCGTACGACGTTTCAACGCTTCGGTCGACTTAGGACCTGGAATCGCTGTAACAACCTTGCGCACCTGTGGGAGCTTGTTCTGGGTAATTGTCATGGCGAAATTATAGGACACCCCTAGATGAGGTTGGGCCAGCCATTAGACTTCGTGGGTGAACAGTGAATTGCGAGCAAGCGCACCTCTTCTTAACGCCTACCTCGAGTACTTCGAGCAGGCTCGTATCCCCTTCACCATTCCGGGCCATAAGCAGAGAGCCCATCTCCTTGATGCCGGACTTGGTCAGGTCGTCGATCCAGATACGCCTCTCTATGGTGGTCTCGATGAAATCAAACTCACGCACCAGACGCTGAAGAAGGCAGAAGCGTTGGCAGCAAAGTTTTGGGGAGCAGATTTCGCTCGCTTCTCCTCCGGTGGTTCAACCCATGCGAATCAGGCAATCGTTCTTGCTCTCGGCCAACCAGGAGATCGAGTAGCTGTCTCCCGTACTGCTCACCGCTCCATCTTGAGTGGGCTAGTGCTCGCAGGCTTAGAACCAATGTGGATGTCTCCTGATATTGATGAGAAGACTGGTATCCCGATGGGAATTCCCCTCCGTGAGATTGAGCGAGTTCTCAAAGAGGGTCCCATTGCGATTCTTCTTACGGAACCTGGTTACTTAGGAACGCTCTCGGACCTTCCGCCGATCATCGCTGCAGCACATGCCGTTGATGTTCCGGTCATCATCGATGCTGCCTGGGGCGCTCACTTTGGTTTCTCATCGCTGCTTCCTCAGAATGCGATTCAACTTGGGGCAGATGCGCTCATCACAAGTATTCATAAGGCGCTCCCTGGATATACCGCGGCTGCTCTTCTTCTCGCCCAGGGTAAGTACCTCAATCTCAATCGCATTGAACAGGGATTTGAGACTACACATACAACATCTCCCGCAGGCGCACCGCTCGCCTCTGTTGATGCTGTGCGCGCGCTCCTTGAGCAGCGAGGCGAAGAGCTCACAACTGGACTCGTAAATCGCGTTACTGCATTTAAGGAGAAGGTCCAAGAGAACTTTGATCTGCCAGTCTTTCTCTATTCATCTGACTTTCCAACTCATCGGTTCGATGCATCCAAGATTGTCATCCGCACAAATAACCTAGGCTGTTCGGGAATTGATATCGAGAACGAGCTCCTTCGCG
>CANGCW010000092.1 GCA_947452525.1 Actinomycetota bacterium | reverse complement strand
CCTGCGCTTCCTAATGGCGATGTCAATCGCGTTGCCCTCGAAGCAGCCATGGATGCGGCCGAGAGCAAGAGCGATCAGCCAACATTGATTCGTATGAAGTCGGTCATTGCCTGGCCTGCACCAAAGGCACAAGGAACAGCGAAGTCTCACGGTTCTGCACTTGGTAACGACGAGATTGCTGCAACAAAGGCTGCACTCGGGCTCAATCCAGAAGAGACATTTGCAGCTCCTGAGGAAGTTGTTGCTCATGCTCGCAAGGTGATTGACCGCGGCCGTGCGGCACGCACCGAGTGGGAGGGTGACTTCGCGAAGTGGAGCGCAGCACATCCTGATCGCGCAGCTCTTCTCGCACGTCTCGTCGCTGGTGAACTTCCTGCCGGATGGGAGTCAGCGATTCCAACATTCGCACCGGATAAGGAGATTGCAACTCGCGCAGCTTCAGGAAAGGTCATCAACGCAATTGCTGGCGTACTTCCTGAGTTCTGGGGCGGTTCTGCAGACCTTGCAGAGAGCAATAACACCACCATCGAAGATGGCCACTCCTTCTTGCCGGCATCGAGTGCGATGAAGGATGCAGATCCTTATGGACGCATCATCCACTTCGGTATCCGTGAACACGGTATGGGTGCAATCCTTAATGGAATTGCGCTTCACGGTCTCACCAAGTCATTCGGTGGAACCTTCCTCGTCTTCAGCGATTACATGCGCGGCTCCGTCCGCCTCGCTGCGCTTATGGATATTCCTTCAATCTTCGTCTGGACTCATGACTCAATCGGTCTCGGTGAAGATGGTCCAACTCACCAACCAGTCGAGCATGTCGCTGCACTTCGTGCGATCCCAAATCTTGCGGTAATTCGTCCATCGGATGCTAACGAGACCGCAATCGCTTGGAGAGAGATCATCAAGAGTGGGAAGCCTTCAGGCATCATCCTCTCTCGTCAGAATCTTCCCGTTATCGACCGCGCTACTTACGCGAGCGCTGAAGGCGTTGCAAAGGGTGCGTATGTGGTCTCGGATTCACAGGGAACACCAGATGTCATCCTGATTGCCACCGGCTCAGAGGTTTCCGTTGCTCTTGCCGCACAGGCTTCTCTCACTGCCGATGGCGTTAACGCTCGAGTTGTGAGCGCACCATGTCTAGAGTGGTTTGAGGGTCAGAGCACGGAGTACAAGGAGAGCGTTCTTCCTTCCTCAATCTCTGCTCGTGTCAGCGTAGAAGCTGGCATCGCGCAGGGTTGGTACAAGTACCTCGGTTCAGCCGGTGTAGCTGTCAGCCTAGAGCACTTCGGTGCCTCTGCGAGCGCTGCCCAACTCTTCGCTGAGTACGGATTCACGGCCGAGAATGTCGCAAACGCGGCAAAACAATCCATCTCACAAGCAAAGGGTCGGTAATAACGCGATGTCTACTCCCCTAGCAGCTCTCTCTGAAGCCGGCGTCTCTATCTGGCTCGATGATCTCTCCCGTGAACGCCTTCAATCCGGTTCACTAGCCAAATTGATAGCGGATTCGCATGTGGTTGGTGTGACAACTAACCCAAGCATCTTCTCTGCTGCCATCTCTGGATCCAATCTCTACAAAGATGACATCCTCGCCCTCAAGGCTGAAGGCGCAACAACCAATGAGATCGTTGCCGAATTAACAACCTCAGATGTCCGCAACGCCTGTGATCTATTCCTGCCAACCTTTATCGGTTCAAATCAAGTTGATGGTCGTGTCAGCATCGAAGTTGATCCTGACTTGGCATATGACACAAATGCAACGATTGAGCGGGCGCTCTTCCTTCACCACGTGGTGAATCGTCCCAATGTCTTGATTAAGGTCCCAGCAACACTCGAAGGACTACCTGCGATCGAGGAGCTCACCGCTCGCGGCATCAGTGTCAACGTCACGCTTATCTTCGCCGTTGATCGTTACAAGGCGGTGATGGATTCATACCTCCGTGGGCTGGAGCGTCGCGCTGCATCAGGTCTTGAACTCAAGAGCGTTCACTCCGTCGCATCATTCTTCATTAGTCGTATCGATGCCGATATCGATAAGAAGCTGGATGCAATCTCTGCTAACCATCCTCTTCGTGGTTGCGCAGCGATTGCCAATGCAGACCTAGCCTTTGAGGCATATCTTGAAGTGATTAACTCCGGTCGCTGGAGTTCGCTGAAGGCGCTCGGTGCAAATATGCAACGTCCGCTCTGGGCTTCTACTGGCGTCAAAGATAAGGCATACAGTCCTACGCGCTATGTCACCGAACTCGTTGCACCTGGCACCGTGAACACAATGCCAGAGGGAACCCTCGATGCAGTTCGAGTTACAACGGAGAGTATTCCTGTCGATGCAATTACAGCGAAGATAGCTGATGCTCGCGCGCTTATCTCAGATCTCGCAGTTGCGGGAATCGATATGCGCAAGGTCGTTGCTGAACTTGAAGAGGATGGTCTGAAGAAGTTTGAAGATGCGTGGGTGCATCTATTGCAGAGCGTTGCTTCCGTATCTGAAGGAGAGTAAAGATGAGTGCGAAGGTCGACTTCACCCGCGAAATTGCCAACGCCGCTTCGCTACATGCTCTTAACGCAATTTCTTCACGTCTCTCTGCAAAGGATTCAACTTTGTGGGGCAAGGAGGCAGAAGCGGAGGCTGCAATACGCCTTGGGTGGATAGACCTTCCGCAATCATCCCGTGACTTGCTGCCGGAGCTTGATCGCTTGTCGGCTTGGGCGAGAAGCAGAAACGTCAAAGAGATCGTTCTCTGTGGCATGGGTGGCTCATCTCTCGCTCCTGAGGTTATCGCCAAGACGTACGGCAAGAAGTTAACAGTTTTGGATACCACCGACCCAGAACAGATCCTCGCAGGAATTCCCGCTGACCTCTCAACCGCCATCATCGTCGTTGGCTCGAAATCTGGTTCGACGGTTGAAACCGCCTCACAGAAGGCGCTCTTCACATCTCTCCTCATTGAAGCTGGACTCAATCCCGCCGAGCACATTGTGATCGTTACGGATCCCGGTTCGCCGCTTGATCAGAGTTCACGCGCAGATGGTCTAACTGTCGTTAACGCTAATCCAAACGTAGGTGGCCGTTATAGCGCACTGAGCGCATTTGGGCTCGTTCCAGCGGCTCTCATCGGCGTCGATGCTTCCATTTTGATTGATGATGCTGCGGCTCTCCTAGCTATTTTGGCAGCTGAAAATTCAGTTGCAGTCACAATTGCGGCTGCTCTCTTCGATGCTGGTGAGCAATGCGTTGCATTTGCAGATGCAGGTTCGAACGTTCCGGGTCTCTCCGACTGGATTGAACAGCTCATTGCAGAGTCAACGGGAAAGAGTCAGAAGGGTCGCCTCCCGGTTGTTATCGAGAGCGATACTTCACCTGTTGCCGGTCCTGGCCTGCTCGTGACATTTGCACCTTCAGCCAAGGCTGACCTCGTTGTCGAAGCCTCGCTAGGTGAGCACTTCATTCTCTGGGAGTATGTAACAGCGCTCCTCAGTTTCTTACTAGAGGTGGATCCATTTAATCAGCCGAATGTCACTGAAGCCAAGGATCGCACGAATGCACTTCTCGCTAAATGGAACGGGAGAGTTCCCGCCACCTCCCCAACGCTTTCGACTCCAGCACTTGATATTTACTCATCGTCAACGGCGACAACCCTTGAAGGACAACTCAAAGATTTCCTCTCGGTCGATGCTCACTACTTTGCATCGATGGCATACCTGCATCGTGGCTCTGATGACGCGATTACCGAGATCCGCTCACTTGTTGCCGAGAAGAGCAACCGAGCAAGTACCTTCGGTTGGGGTCCACGCTTTCTTCACTCCACTGGACAGTTCCACAAGGGAGGCCAGCTCAACGGCGCCTTCATTCAAATTACAGGTGAGAGTGAGAAGGACCTTGCGATTCCAGGTCGAGAATTTTCATTCCATACCCTGCTTATGGCACAGGCGCTCGGGGATGGCGAGGCGCTATCCTCACGCGCTCTGCCGTTGATCCGCATTCACCTCAAAGATAGAAGTGCGGGAATTGCTGAGCTCTTAAATACCTTGCGAACTCTATAACGATTTTTTAGTCGTCGCCGCGTAACTTAGCGAGGGCGTTCTCAAGAATCTCCACTGCCTCAGCCTCGGTACGACGCTCCTTCACATATGCAAGGTGGGTCTTATATGGCTCATTCTTGACAGGATGTGGTGGGTTCGCCTTATCGCGACCTGCAGGGTAGCCACAACGAGGGCAATCCCACTCAGCAGGAATAGTTACTGTGCCATCCTCAGCGAAGGATGGCTTAGTCTCGTGACCATTGGCGCACCAGTAGGAGACATAGAAGCGAGCAATCGCCTCACCGCGCTCAGCCTCGCCCATTGGGCCAGCTCCAACACGGCTTCCACGAATCGCACTACCTGCCACTATGCACCAACCTTCATATCACTACTTCAGATTACAGAAATTAAATTAAAGGTCTTACTTCTTGAGGTAGAGACCGAGCGCAACAACCGCTGCGAACCAGAGGCCGCCGACGAT
>CANGCW010000091.1 GCA_947452525.1 Actinomycetota bacterium | reverse complement strand
TAACGGTTGTTCCGCTGGCAAGGTGCGCACCAAGACGAACGCGATCTGCATCTGCAACGCGAACGCCTTCAGGAATTACATAGTCGACCATGCGAGGGAACTTATCTACGGAGTAGACAGTAAGGACGCCGTAATGCGCGCGGAGCTTTGCAAGAGTTGCTGGGTAATCAACGAGTGAGACAGGACCAGCACTCGTCCATGCAACGTTAGTGAGAAGTCCGAATATGCCATCGAGGTTGGCACCGTGTGGCTTAACGAGGCGATGTGAAAGTAGGTGGAGACGGAGGTATGCATCCGCTGCACTCTTTGGGGCAGAATCAAGATCAATCTCGATATCAGTTTCTTCGCGAGTGATGGATCGAATCTCATCATCCTTGACTAGTGATTCGCGATGCGGCGGAGTGGTACCTGCAATGCCACCGAGCCCGAGAGAGAGATAGAAAGTTTCTAAGTGGTCACCATTCGCTGCACGAGTGGAGATTCCATATCCATATGCGCTTCTCATAAGCGGTAACTTACCCTGAGAGGCTCAAACGCCTACAATCTTGCCTTATGTCGTCTCAATTCCGCGTATGCGTGTACTGCTCCTCTTCAACATCTATCTCGCAAGAGCTCATCGACTTTGCTTATGAGGTTGGTAAGGGGATTGCTGAACGCGGCTGGGATCTCGTCTGGGGTGGAGGCTCTGTCTCCATGATGGGCGCAGTCGCGCGCGGCGCACGCGAACACGGCGGAAAGACCATTGGGGTCATTCCTTCCAAACTTCTCGATCACGAATTTGAAGATAAAGATGCCACTGAGATGTTTGTTGTTAAAGATATGCGCGAGCGCAAAGGAAAGTTAGAGGAACTCTCTGATGCCTTTATCGCGCTACCCGGTGGAATCGGAACGCTTGAAGAGTTCTTTGAGATCTGGGTAGGTCGTTACCTCAACTTCCATCAGAAGCCAGTTATCGTCTGCGACCCCATCGGTGCTTACACCCCGATGCAGGGAGCGCTCGCTCACTTGACCGAGTTAAATCTGATGAAGAGCGGTCAGAGCGAGTTAGTTTCATGGACTACTTCAACGGCCGAGGCGCTCGCCGTTCTCGAAAACAAGTAGAAACGCCACCCGCCTAGTAGCCTAAACCCGTGTCCTCGCCATCAATCTCGCAGCTGCTCGCCAGCCTGCCTTTGGAGGAACGCACCATTCTCACGATGCATTACTTGAAATCTCTCTCCGCCTCAGAGATTGCGGATGTGCTCGGCGTACCCGAGCGAGCGGTCGCATCCGTTATCGCTAGCGGTCGAGCCCGAATCTTGCAAGCCGTGCAGGGAGTGCAGGAATAGCCATAAGCAGGCTCTTTTTACACACAATCCAGGCCTCGATTTCCCTACCCACCCTTTAATGCGGGATACTTCTCCTTATGGCAGCGATGAAACCTAGAACTGGTGACGGTCCAATGGAAGTCACAAAGGAAGCCCGCAGTCTCGTAATGCGAATCCCTCTCGAGGGCGGCGGACGTCTTGTTGTAGAACTTAACTTCGAGGAAGCAACAAACCTCGGCAACGTTCTTCAAGCAGCAGTAAACCTCGTAAAGAAGTAGCGCCAACCAGCGGTCGCGATTGCAGCCACCGCGTTGATGTAAATAATCGCAGTTGTTCCATGAGCAATAGTTTCGCTCTGCCCTGTCGATAGATGCAGGAATAACATCGAGACGGATAGTCCAAAGATCCCAAGAGTTCCAACCAGCGCGAGATCATTGATATCCAATGAAGGTGCTCGCCAGAATCGATGAGCAAGCCAAGCACCGAGGATGATTCCAATGGGCTTTCCAATCACTCTCGCTGCAAGAAGAGCATAGGAGTAAGAGTTCATGGAAGTCACGGCGAGATTTTCACTCGAGAAGCCATCGCTCAGTAGTGCAAAGAGAAATACTGGAATGCAGACGAAGTAGGAGACCTTCTCTAGAGCGAAGTAAAAATCGCGAGAACCAGTCGTAACGATTACACCCATGAGTGCTGCGATAACAGTTGGCTGGAAACCTGAATGCAAGGAGATCCACCAGCCGACGGGCACGAGCAAGAGAACGTATGAGTTCTTTCGGAACAGGTGGATGGCAGCGATTACGGCGATCTGACCCAGAATCCAGGCAACGCTGAAGTGCTTATTAAATCCGATGGCAAGAACCAGAATGGAGCCGAGATCGTCAGCTACGGCTAAAACCAAGATGAAGTGACGAACTCTTGCGCTCACAGCTTTAGGAAAGAGGGCGAGAGCTGCAAGAGCAAGAGGCAGGTCGGTCGCCATCGTGACACCAAAGGTCCGGCTAGGCAGGGCGATGGTGGTTGAGAGCGCAAGGAAGATCGCGGCCGGAATAACCATTCCACCAATAGCAGCAACGGTAGGCGCAAGGAGGGAGGTCGCCTTCTCCTTGGTGGCAAGCCGAATCTCGTGGCCAATGTAGTAGAAGAAGATCGGCATAAGAATGTTGATGAGTTGCTCTCGCCACCCTGATCCAATGGATGCGCTCGTAAGGAGATGAGCGACACCCTGCCACAAGTTCACAAATCACCCCTTTATTCGTTAGCGTCTGAAGTGTGAAAAGCAGCCACTCCAAGGAAATGCCCGGTCTCGACCTTATCTCGCTTACCCCTGCCACCGGTAGAGGTAAGAGTAAGGCTAGCGGGTTACACCTATCTGATGCGCTCGCTCTCGGTGTGACACTTGAGAAGAAGATTGCAAAGTCATCTATGACCGAACATCTTCGCTCCGTAAGCGGCTTTGATCTTGAAGGCGAGATCGCTAAGTGGCCGGAGTTCTCTGCAAAGGCAGGAGAGATTCTTGAGCTCCACTTTGAAGATGCGAACTTCAAGAGCATCAAGCGCATCTACATCGTAGGTATCGGAGATGGATCCCGCGAATCTATTCGCAAAGTTGGGACATCACTCGGTCGTAAGGTGAAGCTGACCGGCAAGCGCCTCGCACTTGGCCTTCCGAAAGATTTCACCTCTGCAAAATATCTCTCCACCTTTGTAAGCGCACTTCTGCTCTCGCAGTACGTCTGGAATCTGAAGAGCGATAGCGAGGCGAAGAAGCCAGCGCATCTCTTTATCGTTGAAGAGCGCGAAAGTGGTGCACTTGCGAAGGATCTCGAAAGCGCGAAGATTGTGACTGAGGCGGTCTGGACTACACGCGACCTCGTGCACACTCCATCAAATATTAAGAACCCTGAATACCTTGCAAAGCACGCTAAGAACGCTGTTGCAAAGGCGAAGAACGCATCACTCACCGTGAAGGTGCGCGCAGGTAAGGATCTAGTTGAGTTTGGTGGCGTGAGAGCTGTGGGAAACTCATCTCCTAAGCCTGGCCCGCGCGTTATTGAACTCTCCTACAAGCCACGTGGAACAAAGCTTCCACACGTAGTTATCGTCGGCAAGGGCATTACCTTTGATACCGGTGGAATCAGCTTGAAGCGCCCATACGACACCATGATGGCGATGAAGAGCGATATGGCCGGTGCTGCTGCTGTGATGTCGACGGTACTTGCGATCGCAGAGCTTGGCGCGAAGGTTCGCGTAACCGGTCTCATGATGTGTGCAGAGAATGCACTCTCTGGAACATCGCAGCGACCATCAGATGTGATTACCCATTTCGGCGGAAAGACAGTTGAGGTCTTGAACACTGATGCAGAGGGACGTTTAGTTCTTGCAGATGGACTTGCTTATGCAGATCTGAAATTGAACCCGGATTACATCGTGGATATTGCAACGCTAACGGGCTCTGCAACTCTTGGCCTCGGTCGTCAATATGCAGCGATGTATACGCGTAACGAGAAGTTAGCGAAGAAGTTATATGAAGCGGGTCAAGTATCAGGTGACCGCGTCTGGCATATGCCACTCATTGACGATTACAAATCATCTCTGCACTCCGATATTGCAGATATCAACCACACTGCGGATAAGGGTGGCTTTAATGCAGGCTCTGTAACCGCTGCACTCTTCCTCGAAGAGTTTGTCGGTAAGCGGAATTGGGTTCACTTAGATATCGCTGGCACTGGCCGTTCAGAAGTTGATGTGGGCGAGTATGTAAAGGGCGGCACTGGCTTTGGCGTACGCCTCCTTACTGAGTGGATCTCCTCGCTATGAGCGCGTTAACGAACCGTGGCGATATGAACGCTTTCGCTGAGAGCTATGTCCGTGAAGATTTCTTCATGCAGCAGGCCAGATCCAATGGCATTGAAGTCGCAGCTATTGATCCAACTCCTGCGGTTGGTGGCCTCCTTCAATTCGTCGCAGCAAATAGCCGCGCACAATCCATCGTTGAGATTGGCACTGGTTCAGGTGTTAGCGGACTCTGGCTCTTTCAAGGTGCACCTAAAGATGCCGTCCTGACAAGTATTGATACAGAACGCGAACATGCAACCAATGCCCGATCAATCTTTGAAGAGAGCGGTGTTAGCGCACAACGCTTCAGATTGATCACTGGAAATGTCATCGACATCATCGCAAAGTTAGCGGATGGGAATTACGACCTAGTCGTCGTCCGCGTAGCT
>CANGCW010000090.1 GCA_947452525.1 Actinomycetota bacterium | reverse complement strand
GCTGATGCAATTCTGCAGAACTTCAATCTCATTCAGGATGAGAATCCAAAGCATGTTCTCGTCTTTGGCGCAGATCACGTCTATCGCATGGATCCTGAGCAGATGTTCGACTTTCATCTCGAGACTGGCGCAGGAGTAACTGTTGCTGCCATTCGCGTCCCTCGATCAGAGGCGCACGAATTCGGAGTCATCGAGCTAGCTGAAGATGGAATCACCATTAAGGCATTCCACGAGAAGCCAAAGGATCCACCAGCAATGCCTGGCAATCCTGATTTCTCACTCGTCTCCATGGGTAACTACATCTTCAAGCGCGACCTCATGGAGGCAACTCTTCTTGAGGATGCTGATGATCTCGAGAGTCGCCACGATCTCGGCGGAAATATCATTCCCATGTTGACCGCGCAGGGTCTGGCGCGTGCATACGACTTCGCAAATAACCATGTACCTGGTGAGACAGAGCGCGACAAGGGTTACTGGCGCGATGTGGGCGGAATCGATGCCTACTACGACGCGCATATGGATCTCGTCAGCGTTCACCCAATCTTCAATCTCTACAACCGTGAGTGGCCGCTACTCACAAATCCACCTTCACTTCCACCTGCAAAGTTCTCGGAGAATGGCAGCGCTGTTGATTCCATCGTCGGTGCTGGCTCCATCATCGCAGGTGGGCGCATGGAGCGAAGTGTTGCCTCCTTTGATGTTCATGTTGCGACTAATGCGATTGTTCAAGGCTCTGTTCTGATGCCATCGGTAAAGGTCGGTTCTGGAGCGATTATTCGCAATGCGATTCTCGATAAGAACGTGGTCGTTGAACCAGGTGCTCAAATTGGCGTGGATCTCGAACGCGATCGCGAGCGGTACACCATCTCACCAGGCGGAATCGTCGTCGTGGGTAAAGGCGAGATTATTACCCGCTAGTTGGGATTTCACCTCTCGGTTGCCGCCTTGGGCCGTTGCCTTGCACCTCTCGCAGAGCCTTCGGGGTAGACTTCAGGCTGTCATCGTAGACATTCTTTGAAGTACAAAACCCTTTGATCTGGAGTTTGAAAGATGCGTATCGGAGTTCTTACAGGTGGCGGAGATTGCCCAGGCCTCAATGCAGTTATCCGTGCAGTAGTCCGCAAGGGCGTTAAAGAGTATGGCTACGAGTTTGTTGGATTTAGAGATGGCTGGAAGGGTCCACTAGAAGGACTCACAATGCCACTTGATCTCGCATCAACTCGCGGAATCTTGCCAAAGGGTGGAACAATCCTTGGTTCAAGCCGCACAAATCCTTTTAAGATCGAGAATGGCGTAGAGCGCATTAAAGAGAATCTCGCCAAGATGAATATCGATGCACTCGTTGCAATCGGTGGCGAAGATACTCTCGGCGTTGCCACAAAGCTCGACTCACTCGGCGTAAAGGTCATCGGAGTTCCAAAGACAATCGATAACGACCTCAACAACACCGATTACACATTTGGTTTTGATACATCAGTCAATATCGCTGTCGATGCAATCGATCGCCTCCACACCACAGCAGAGTCACATCATCGCGCGATCATCGTCGAGGTAATGGGCCGCCATGCTGGTTGGATCGCGCTCCATGCGGGTATCGCGGGAGGAGCTGCTGCTGTTCTCATCCCTGAAGTGAAGTTCTCTGTCGATAAGGTCTGCGAGTGGGTTGAGTCCCGCTTTAAGTCTGGCTTCGCACCTATCGTCGTTATCGCAGAAGGTGCAATCCCTCAGGATGGCGACATGATTACCAAGGATCAGACCCTCGACTCATTTGGCCACGTCAAGCTCTCCGGTATCGGCGAGTGGCTCTCTGGTCAGATTGAGGAGAAGACCGGCCGTGAGGCGCGCGTCTCTGTTCTAGGACACATCCAGCGCGGTGGTTCACCAACGGCATTCGATCGCGTTCTCGCTACTCGTTTTGGTGTACATGCAATCACAGCAATCCACGAAGGTGACTTTGGCAAGATGGTTGCGTTGCACGGTACAAAGATTGAGCGCGTCCCACTCGCTTCAGCGACAACAAACTTGAAGCTTGTTGATCCATCGCTCTACGCGGAAGCCGAGGTCTTCTTCGGATAATTGGTCGACATTCGTCTACCACTCTTCCGTACGATTCACTTATGAGTACTCAACAACATTTGGATGGTCTCTTCACCCCTGGCCTCGTGGCTGCACAGCAACCACAGTGGCCTGGGGGACCTACGGGCGAGCCTGTAACCGCCGCAGTAAATACTCTCCGCTCACTTCCACCACTCGTCTTCGCGGGCGAGTGCGATAACCTCAAAGAGCGCATCGCAGAAGCTGCAGATGGCAAGGCCTTCTGGCTTCAGGGTGGAGATTGCGCAGAGACATTTGCCGCTGCAACGGCTGATTCAATCCGTAACCGAATCAAGACAATCCTTCAAATGGCTGCAGTACTCCAGTACTTCTCGAGCCTTCCCGTTATCAAAGTCGGTCGCATGGCTGGTCAATTCGCAAAGCCTCGCAGCAGTGACTCCGAGACGCGAGATGGCGTAACTCTTCCCGCTTACCGCGGTGACGCTGTTAACGATATTGAGTTCACTGAGAGCTCTCGTACCCCTAACCCACAGCGCCTGGTGCAGGTCTATAACACTTCTGCTGCAACTCTTAACCTTGTTCGCGCATTCACCCAGGGTGGCTTTGCTGATCTTCGCCAGGTCCACACCTGGAATAAGGGCTTTGCAAAGGATCCTCGATTCGGTGCACGCTACGAAGAGATGGCTAATGAGATTGGTCGTGCACTCGCATTTATGGCATCAGCGGGCGTAGATCCAGAGAGCTTCAAATCTGTTGATTTCTACTCAAGCCACGAAGCGCTCATCCTTGAATACGAGAAGGCGCTTACCCGTATCGATTCTCGGACAAACCTTCCTTACGATGTCTCAGGACACTTCGTCTGGATTGGTGAGCGCACCCGCCAACTCGATGGCGCACATATGGACTTTGCATCCAAGATCTCAAATCCAATCGGTATCAAGCTTGGACCAAAGACGACGGTTGAAGATGCCCTCGCCATGATTGCAAAGCTCAATCCCACAAATGAGCCTGGTCGCCTTACCTTCATCACCCGTATGGGTGCAGGTCTTATCCGCGAGAAGCTCCCACCTCTCGTTAAGGCAATTACCGAGTCAGGCGCAAAGGTTCTCTGGGTTTGCGATCCGATGCATGGCAACACCTACGAGGCGCCAAGTGGCTACAAAACTCGTCGCTTCGATGATGTCATGGATGAGGTCCGTGGCTTCTTCGAGGTTCACAAGAAATGTGGAACCCACCCAGGTGGAGTTCATATCGAACTCACCGGTGATGATGTCACGGAGTGCGTCGGTGGCGGAGAGCAGATCTCTGAGGATGATCTCAAGAATCGTTACGAGACCGCCTGCGATCCTCGCCTCAACCACACACAGTCACTGGAACTGGCCTTCCTTGTCGCTGAGATGCTCCGCGATCGGTAATTAATCCTGTCGGATTCTTATTCACATTTCGACGGCAGGCGATTACTCTCACGACATGCTCGTACATACATCAGTCAAAGTTCCCTTTGGAACCCTCTATCTGGTGGCTCGAGAACACGTTCTCTTAGGTGCAGGATTTAATGGCGTGGAGGACCTCATCGCTCGTATGGATAAGGATGATTCTTCACTCTCGTTAAAATCTGTGAAGACGATTCCTATCATCTCTGATCTCATCTCTGATTATTTTGATGGCGACCTCAAAGCGCTCAATGGAATCAAGGTAAGACAACCTGGCGCAGAGTTCTCTCAATTTGTCTGGAAAGAGATGAGAAAGATTCCGGTAGGCAAGACTTGGAGTTACGCGGAGTTAGCTCATCGCGCAGGATCTCCGGCTGCGGTGCGTGCCGCAGGAACGGCATGTGGACGCAACCTGATTGCACCTATAGTTCCTTGCCACCGCGTTGTTAAATCAGGTGGAGCGTTAGGAAACTATGGATATGGCCTTGGCGTGAAGGAGTGGTTACTTCGCCACGAAGGCGCGTTGAAGTAACTCGGGCAGGACAATTAAGACCTTCTCTAACTGAGCGTCATCAAAATCTAAGTGCGTAACAAGGCGTAGAAACTTTGGCCCTAGTGCGCTTCCTAGGATCCCCGCTTCTTTGAGCTCTGCATTTAGCTCTGCAGCGGTGACTGTCGCATCGCGTAGATCGAGGGCCACGATATTTGTTTCTACGTTCTGCGGATCAATGGCCGTTGGAGCGACTGCATGAACTGCGTTAGCAATCGCCTTAGCGCGTCGATGATCATCAGCGAGAAGTGGAATGTTGTTGGAGAGTGCGTAATCAACTCCGCCTGCAAGGATGCCAATCTGACGCATTCCAGCGCCGTAGCGCTTTCGCCACGGGCGGGCTGCTGCAATTCGCTCTTTGGTGGAGAGAACCATGGAGCCAACGGGCGCACCCAGCCCCTTCGAAAAGCAGACGCTGACAGTGTCGAACTCGCGACCATAATCGAGAAGGGCAGTCCCTGACGCGACGTGCGCATTCCAGATGCGAGCACCATCTAGGTGCATG
>CANGCW010000089.1 GCA_947452525.1 Actinomycetota bacterium | reverse complement strand
TTACGACCTGAGCGATCGTTACGATCATTGCGGCCTGAACGTTCATTGCGTGAAGTACGTGTTGGCTGATCTTCGCGAGCACGTGGCTCACGAACCTTTACAACAGTGACGACGCCATCTTCTTCGACAGTCTCCCCTGGTGTTACACCTTCACCACGTGCACGACGGCGGCGACGGCGGCGGTGTGTGCCGCCAACATCTTCGCCTTCATCCTCGTTATCAATGTGGCCGGGATCTTTATCATCGGCATCGCTATCGTCGATCGAATCGTTTGCATCAACGTTTGGCGAACCAGGACGACGGCGACCACGTGAGCCGCGACGGCGGCGGTTACGTGAAGGACCTGTAGAACCTTCAGTGTTATCTGAACTTTCATCGACTGCTGAATCGGTGCTCTCGTCAGAGGCCTTCTCTGCCTTCTCAACTTTTGGCTTAGGCGTTGTGCTCTTCTGTGCTGCCGCCTTCTGGGTTGCTGGCTTTGGGGTGCGCTTAGGCGCTGCTACCTCAGGTGCTGCTTGGAAGACGGGCACAGGAATAGCTGCCTTCTTCGATGCACGCTTAGCAACAGGCTTCTTATCGAGGGTTGCCGCTTCTACTGGCGCCTCGATCTGACCTTCTGCTGACTCTGGCTTACTTGCGCTCTTTTTTACAGCGCGCTTACGCGAATTCTTTGGCTCTGGAGCCATAACGTTAAATCCTCAATCCTTAAATAAAACTTTCATCAGGTTTGACCGTTATTTGTCGAACCTGCTCGCCCAATGGTGGGCTCTTCGTAAAATTCTCGTGTCCGCGTGCGACTCTGGATATGGATCCGGCGCGCTGAACTCTGGTTGAAGTATGGCAGATGAGGGCGCCTTTTTTCGAATTCCCGCGTAAATCCCGGTCAAGAAGCTCTATCTGGAGCGGATATGGACATTCTGTAGCAATCCGAGGCCAATGAGATTGGCGAACATACTTGAACCACCATATGACATGAAGGGAAGAGGGACGCCGGTCATTGGCATCAGACCCATGGTCATTCCTATATTTTCAAATGTCTGGAAGGCGAACCAACCGATAACTCCTACACAGACCAGCCGCCCGAAGGGGTCGTTCGTTCTTCGCGCAATGAGAAACGCTCGATAGAAGAATATAAAGAAGCAGATCAAGATAAATCCCGACCCGACGAATCCGAGCTCTTCGCCTGCGACTGTGAAGATAAAGTCAGTCTGTTGTTCTGGAACAAAGCGGCCATTTGTCTGCGGACCGTTAAAGAGGCCGCGACCAAGAACGCCACCAGAACCAATAGTGATGCGTGATTGGCGGAGTTGATATCCACTCTGTTGTGGATCAGCGCTTGGATCAACGAATGATTGAAGGCGCTTCACTTGGTATTGGTGAATCACGCCTGCTTTTACAGCGACAAAGCCGGTTAGCAGCCCTACGAGCAGGAGACCGATAACCCAGCGAGATGGCGCTCCTGATACAGCGATGATTCCAACAACAATCGCAGAGATGATGAGCGCCTCACCGAGATCGGGTTGCAACATGATGAAACCCATCGGAATAAGCGCAACACCTAGGGCTTTAACGACATCTGAGTGGGAAGGAAGTGAATCGATATCACGAATTTCAGAGAGCAGCATCGCCATTCCAACAACTACAGAGATCTTTGCAAGCTCTGCTGGCTGAAGTTGGAATCCACCAGGCAGACCAATCCATGACTTCGCACCATTCACAGAACTTCCAACTCCAGGTAGAAGCACGAAGATAAGTCCGAGTACACCGAAGCCCCACAAGAATGGGGTGTATGCACGAATCATTCGATAATCAATAAGGGTAGTTCCGTATGCAAGAAGCCCACCGATGACGATATTTACGATGTGGCGTTTCAGGTAATACTGCGGATCTAGGTTCTGCGATGCAAACCAACTACGCGTTGCAGCCCAGACGAGGAGAGAGCCGAGAATTAATAGAGCGCTCACGGAGGCCATCAGAATGCGATCTACTCCAGTGAGATTTTGGCGTAGTGAACCGATGCCGAAACCTCTCTGGGATCGACGCTGGCGAAGGTGGAGGAAATTACTCATTATTTAGGCAACTTTGCACTCTTAGGATCGACCTTTGGAATTATGTATGAAGGTCCCTTCTTAGAGAAGAGCGCCTTCTTGGGATCAACGGTATTTCCGGTAACGCCGAAGATTGCCGAGTAAATATCTTTTACGCCAACTGCAGATACGGATGCTCCGAATCCACCTTGGCTGACCATCATCACGACTGCGTACTGTGGCTTCTCAGCGGGTGCAAATGAGGCGAACCAAGAGGTGTCATCTTTCGCCGATCCATTTGCGTTTCGTCCAAGCACCTGTCCGGTTCCCGTCTTTCCTGCAACAGCGATTGGGTAGTTAGCAAAGACTCCAGCGGCAGTTCCCTTTGTTGCTACTGCACGAAGTGCTTGATGGAGGAATGAGACATCCGAAGAGGTAAGTGGCGCTTTTCCATCAGAGACCTTTGTAAATTTCTTAACGACAGTGCCGTTTGGCTTCACAATTGCTTCAGCAATCTGTGGTTGCCATAGCGTTCCACCATTAGCAATCGCTGCATAGACCTGAGTCAATTGAAGTGGCGTTACGAGGGTGTCTCCTTGGCCGATTGCGAAGTTAACAGCGTCGCCCGCGCGGAGTTGATTTCCATCTAAGCAATTCTCGTGAGCAATCGCAATTAAATATGGAGTGAGATCTGACTTACGTGCCCGATTCTTGTAATCGCAGAAGAACTTCTTATTTGCATCGTAATAAGCCTGCTTCCATGCACGATTTGGAAGGCGGCCACTGATCTCACCAGGGAGATCAATACCTGTTGCCTTACCGATACGAAAGCCCTCAGCATTCTTAAAGAAGAAGTCATTGAGGCTCTTCTTAGGAAAGAGGCCACCATCCTTCAACCAGAGATCAAAGGCGATTTGGTACCAGATCGTGTCACACGAAACGGCGATCGCATCCTTCATATTGATGCGACCCTGAGACTTCGTCTCGAAGTTGTGGAAGATTTGCGTTCCAACCTTGAGCTGCGCGGGGCAGTCATAGAGCGCGTTCATGTTGTAGCCAGCCTTCGTGGCTGCGACAACGGAGAGCGCTTTAAAGGTTGAAGCGGGTGCATACGCACCTTGAATCGCGCGCGACAGTGCAGGAACGCCCGTGCTCTCGCTAAAGAGATCCTTCGCCTGCTGAACCGTAAGACCCTTCTGCCACATATTTGGGTCATATGTTGGGTAAGAGGCCATCGCCAGAACAGCGCCGGTCTTTACATCCATCACGATTGCGGCGCCAGAGTCAGCGCGATAACCGAGTGAGCGAGAACGAGCGACAGAACTTGCTAACGCCTTCTCCGTTGCTGCCTGGAGGCGGACATCAATATTGGTAATGACATTGTCGCCTGGGATTGGTTTTGTATCTCGAGCGGTCTGAGTAATCGCCTCTTTGCGATCAACAATGACTGTCTTAATTCCAGGAATGCCGTGCAGGTAACTCTCGTATTGATATTCCAGACCGGTCTTACCAATGGTCTCATTGCGGTAGTAAACCTTCGTTGTACTTGAGAGATCTGCATCCGTTACTCCCCCGGTGTACCCCAAGATATGTGCAGCGTTCTCACCAGCAAGTGAGGGATAGCTGCGGATTGGTACTGGCGTTGCATCAATACCCTGGTAATAATCAGGATTTTCGAGCACCTTCAGAGCTTGAGCTTGTGTGGCAAGTTTTGTAACAGGAATGGGTTGGTAACGAGTTCCATTCCAACATCCAGTGCGCTGACCAACTGGAAGTTCGCCGCATAGTCGTGTGCGCGCGTAGAGGTCTGGGAACTTCACCTTGAGAAGTGCTGCAAGTTTTACAATAACCGCTTTACCTTTATCGGGCATCTTGTCGATGATGCTACGGTCCACTGTAATTTCAAGGCCGGCTCTATCCATTGCGAGTGGGATTCCTGCGCGATCCGTGATCGCCCCGCGCACTGCCGGGTCCACGATGTCACGGCTCTGGATGCTGAGCGCTGCGTTCTGATAGCGGAGTCCATCTGCAACTTGAAGGTAGAAGAGGCGACCAAAGAGAGCGCAGAGCAATGAGATAACGAGAACCTGAAGAACGAGAAGGCTCATACGAGAGCGTGAGTTCATGAACGCTCCCTCGAGGTAAGCATCAGCTCACGCATCCAACGAAGTGGCGGGAGAAAGAATGGCGAGAAGATGACTGTGTAGAGGAAGTTGCCGAGAATAATGATGATGGCGCGAGAGAGGTTGCCGTTTGACTCTCCAAGAAGAGTTCCGAAGAGCAGATAGGTAATAAATGAGCCCGATGCTGCGACTCCAATAAAGATTCCAAAACCGATATGGCCTTCAATGAACTCTGCGACGCTATCGCGATTGATCGAGATGAGATAGCCGGTCAATGTGAGAATGAGTGCCCACTGTCCGAATGGCCCATCTGAAGTTGGTGATAGGTCGAGTACTAGACCACCGATAAAGCCAAGTGCCACTGCACCATTTCGCTCTTCAAGGGAGATCATCGCAAGAAGTACTGCGATATAGAGCGAGAAACCAGCAAGCGGCAGACGCACTCGCGTTACT
>CANGCW010000088.1 GCA_947452525.1 Actinomycetota bacterium | reverse complement strand
TATGGTGAGGCATCAGTTCCGCTCGTTACCGTCATTACCCGCAAGGCATATGGCGGCGCATATATCGTGATGGGCTCAAAGCACCTCGGCGCTGATATCAACCTTGCCTGGCCAACTGCACAAATCGCTGTGATGGGTGCACAAGGCGCTGTGAATATCCTCCACCGCAAGGAGATTGCTGCGGATGCGTCGAGCGCTCCAAAGCTCTTGGCAGAGTATGAAGAGACTCTTCTCAATCCGTATATCGCTGCTGATCGTGGTTTCATCGATGCTGTCATCGAGCCACATCAGACGCGCAAGCAGATCACGCAGGCGCTCACCGCTCTACGAAACAAGAGAGTTGATCTTCCAACTCGAAAGCACGGAAATATTCCTCTCTAATGAGCGCACCTAAGAGATTCACCATCGTTAGCGGAAACCCCACAGAGGCTGAACTCCGCGCGCTTGAGTTTGCGTTGGAAGAGCTCGAGAAGAGCGCGAACCCTCCTAAGGCATACCGCTCCTCATGGGCGCGCCTCAAGATCGCTAACTCCCTTCCTCGCGACTGGGGTACGACCGCCTCATGAGTAATTACCGCGTCATTCTCGCTTCAGCATCACCCTCACGTAAGCGCCTCCTCGAATCTGTTGGCATCACGCCGGAGATCGTTGTTAGCGGCGTCAATGAAGAGGATCCAGATCTGCTTGCACTCGCTCCGCGCGAGATGGTTATCGCTCTAGCAATTTTGAAGGCGCATACTGCTAAGGCATCTCTTGCCAATACCGATGGTGCATTGATCATCGGTTGCGACTCCACATTTGAATTTGAGGGTGAGAACCTAGGTAAGCCACTCACTGCAGAGAACGCCATCGCGCGTGCTAAGGCGATGCGCGGCAAGAGCGGTTACCTCCACACCGGCCATTGCGTTATCGATAGCAAGGGCGGCTTCGAAGTTAGCGATCTATCGACCTCCAAGGTCACCTTCGCGGATATGAGCGATGAAGAGATTGAGAGCTATGTCGCAACGGGCGAGCCACTCAACGTTGCAGGCGGATTTACCCTCGATGGATTTAGCGCACCATTTATTACCCACATTGATGGAGACCCCTCCGGAATTATCGGACTCTCTCTCCCGACGCTACGTAAGATTATTATCAATCTCGGTCTGAAATGGAGCGATCTCGCATGAGTAAGAAAATCGAAGCGGTACTTATTGCTAACCGCGGTGAGATTGCAGTGCGCGTTGCTCGTGCCTGCCGCGACCATGGCATCAAGAGCATCGCAATCTACTCCGATGAGGATCATAACCACCTTCACGTAGCAACTGCGGATGAGGCATATGCACTCAACGGTCTCTCTGCTGCAGAGAGCTATCTCGATCAAGAGAAGATTCTCGCCATCGCGAAGAAGTCGGGTGCAGATGCTGTTCACCCTGGTTATGGCTTCCTCTCAGAGAATGCCGATTTTGCGGAGAAGGTCATCGCTGCCGGACTTACCTGGATTGGACCATCACCGGCTGCTATTCGCCTGCTCGGAGATAAGGTCTCGGCACGAAAGATCGCTGCTGAAGTTGGCGCTCCACTTGTTGCAGGCACTATCGATCCTGTTGATGAGCCAGATGAGATTATTGCTTTTGCTAAAGAACATGGCCTCCCCGTTGCTATCAAAGCGGCGCATGGTGGTGGAGGTCGTGGGCTTAAGGTCGCACGTACCCTCGAAGAGATTCCAGAACTCTTTGCCTCTGCAGTACGTGAAGCAATTACCGGATTCGGTCGCGGCGAGTGCTTCGTGGAGCGCTACCTTGATCGCCCACGCCACGTCGAGACTCAGGTCCTCGTTGATTCACACGGCAATGCAGTCGTTGTAAGTACCCGCGACTGTTCACTTCAGCGTCGCCATCAGAAGCTTGTCGAAGAGGCGCCAGCTCCATTCCTTACAGATGCGCAGCGCGATGAGCTCTACCGTTCAAGTAAGGCAATCATGAAGGCTGCCGGCTACGTCGGCGCTGGAACATGTGAATTCCTTATCGGGGTAGATGGAACGATCTCATTCCTTGAAGTTAATACCCGCCTCCAAGTTGAGCATCCAGTCTCTGAAGAGGTAACCGGTCTTGACCTTGTACGTGAGCAGTTAAAGATTGCATCAGGTGAGGCGATCAACCCAGTCGACCCAGAGATTCGCGGCCACAGTATTGAGTTCCGTATCAACGGTGAGGATCCAGGAAATAACTTCCTTCCTTCACTTGGAACAATTACAAAGTGGGAAGTTCCATCAGGACCTGGCGTCCGTATCGATGCAGGCTTCGACCATGGCCACACCATCGGTTCACACTTTGATTCACTTCTTGCAAAGTTGATTATCACTGCAGCAACGCGCGAAGAGGCGATTGCCCGCGCAAAGCGTGCACTTAAGGAGTTTGAGATCGGTGGCCTCGCTACCGCCCTTCCATTCCACCGCGCGATCCTCAACGATCCTAAGTTCACTGAAGATTTCAAGGTCTACACCAGTTACATCGAGAATGAATTTGTAAACGAGATTCCTGCCTTCTCATATAAGGCTGGCGTTGCTGCAACAAAGGCTGCATCTCAGAAGGTCACCGCAGAGGTCAATGGCCATCGCTTTGAGGTTATTGTCCATAGCGAAGAGCCAGTGCAGAAGCGCCATCGCATCAAGAGCAATATTCTCGGCAAAGCGACCGGAAATACTCTCGATAGCCCAATGCAGGGAACTGTTGTAAAGATCGTGAAGTCCAATGGCGATCGTGTAAAGCCTGGCGATCTCATCGTTGTGCTCGAAGCGATGAAGATGGAGCAACCTCTCGTGGCCCATAAAGAGGGCACAGTCTCGAAGTTGCATATCAGCGTTGGCCAGACCGTCTCGAGCGGACAGAACCTATGCGTAATTGAGGATAACGAGTAAATTGCTCGTATGAGCGAAGCGTTATATCTCGATCCACTCGGTACCGCAGTACTTGCAGCTAAGAAGCTGGAAGAGCTCACGGGCAAGCCCTCTCACGATGTCGCACTCGTTATGGGTAGCGGCTGGATTGGCGCAGCTGATTACTTAGGTACGCCAACGCACGAATTTCCTGCAACGGATCTTCCGGGCTTTCTTGCGCCAACTGTTGCTGGTCATGGTGGAGTCATTCGCTCCTACACACTTGGTGGCGTTAATGCACTCGTCTTTCTAGGGCGCACACATCTCTACGAGGGCAAAGGCATTGAGCCTGTAGTGCATGGTGTTCGCACGGCAGTGAAGGCGGGTTGCCGCGTTGTTGTATTAACAAATGCCTGCGGTGGAATTAATCGCGAGTACAAGGTGGGTCAGCCAGTCATCATCAGAGACCACCTCTCGCTCACTGGAGTATCTCCACTTATTGGAGCAGATTTCGTAGACCTAACAGATCTTTATAGCAAGCGCCTCAGAGAGTTGGTTAAGAGTGAAGATAATTCGCTGGTCGAGGGTGTTTATGCTCATTGGCGTGGTCCTGCTTATGAAACGCCTGCTGAGATTCATATGATGCGCACCCTCGGTGCTGACCTTGTTGGAATGTCTACCGTGCCTGAAGCCATTGCCGCACACGCACTTGGCGCCGAAGTTCTTGGAATTTCCCTCGTAACAAATGCTGCTGCAGGAGTTACCGGCGAGAAGTTAAGTCATGAAGAGGTAATGGCTGCCGGTAAGGCTGCCGCGGGTCGGATGGGAGAGTTGCTCTCCAGAGTGTTGGTGAAGATATGAACCCTGAGCTAATCGCTGAAGTAGAGGCATGGATCGCGCTTGATCCAGATCCCAAGACCGCTGCACAACTTCGCGCCTGGCTTGATGCAGGTGATGAAGAGAACCTTCGTCGTTGCTTTAATGGCTTCCTCCAATTTGGTACCGCTGGACTCCGCGGACCAGTTGGACCTGGACCGTCATGCATGAACCGTGCTGTTGTTCATCGCGCGGCTGCTGGCATCGCTGCGTATATGAAGCAGCGAGGGCTCACAAGTGTTGTTATCGGACGCGATGCGCGATACGGGTCAGAAGATTTTGCCCATGAGAGTGCAGAGGTCTTCTCAGGTGCAGGCATGAAGGTCTATCTACTTCCTCGCCCCCTACCAACACCAGTGCTCGCATATGCAGTCAATAACCTCCGTGCTGATGTCGGCATCATGGTGACCGCTAGCCATAACCCGCCTCAAGATAATGGTTACAAGGTCTACCTCGGTGGCACTGTCGATGGCGTCCGTTACGAGGGCTCACAGATTGTTCCGCCAGCAGATATTGAGATCGCCGCAGAGATTGCGAAGATCGCCGCTCTCGCGCCTAAGGGCGACAAGTGGGAGGTACTCGGTGAGAGCGCTCTTACAGATTATGTGAAGTCAACAGCCTCACTCGCTCGTTCACACCATCCTCTGAAAGTGGTCTATACCGCTCTCCATGGCGTTGGAAGCGAGACAATCGAAGCAGTATTTAGAGCTGCAAACTTCTCCCCTATTGAATTTGTGGCTGAGCAGAAGGAGCCAGATCCAGCCTTCCCAACGGTGCAATTCCCCAACCCGGAAGAGCCTGGCGCCATCGACCTCTCGCTCGAATATGCGAAGAGAGTGAACGCAGATATCGTCATTGCAAATGATCCTGATG
>CANGCW010000087.1 GCA_947452525.1 Actinomycetota bacterium | reverse complement strand
TGTCGTGCTCAAGCTGTGATGTCACAGATTGAGTCTTTGAGATCTTCTTTGACTCGAGGCGATCGCGCTCAAGCATGTTCTTGAAGTCCATATTTCCACCAACGTTGAGCTGGTAGGTGCGATCGAGATGAACGCCGCGATCCTGGAAGAGCTTTGCCATGATGCGGTGTGTGATTGTTGCACCGACCTGGCTCTTGATGTCATCGCCCACGATTGGGACGCCAGCCTTAGTGAACTTCTCTGCCCATACTGGGTCAGATGCGATGAATACTGGAAGAGCGTTAACGAATGCAACTCCTGCATCAATCGCACACTGTGCGTAGAACTTTGCAGCCTCTTCTGAACCTACTGGGAGATAGCAGATGAGAACATCCGTCTTAGTCTCCTTGAGGCGAGCCACGATATCTACTGGTGCAGCTGTTGACTCTGTGATTGTCTCTTTGTAGTAGCGGCCAAGACCATCGAGGGTATGTCCTCGCTCAACAACGATGCCTGTCTTAGCAACTGTTGCGAACTTGATGGTGTTGTTCTCGCTCGCCCAGATTGCATCTGCGAGATCGAGGCCAACTTTCTTTGCATCGACATCAAATGCCGCTACAAAGTTCACATCGCGAACGTGGTATCCACCAAGTACGGTATGCATGAGGCCTGGGATTTCAATATCTGGAGCAGCGTCCTTGTAGTACGTCACTCCCTGGATAAGCGAGTTAGCGCAGTTACCTACGCCGATAATCGATACCCGGATTTCACCTTTACTTGATGTCACGAGGATTTCCTTTCGGTGTTGATCATTTCTTGTAACCAAGCGATTTCGCGCTCAGCTGATTCCAATGAGTGGCGGCGCCACTCAACTAAATACTTATCGATGCCTGCAGGAGACTTCTCGAGGTCGTTACGAAGGATTGATGCCTTCTCAACGAGTCTGCGATGGCGACCTTCAAGAATCTGCAAGCGATTGCCCTGAGGGGTTGGGCCGAAGAAGGCGAAGCGAACCTCAAAGCTCTCGTCATCCCACGCTTCAGGACCTGAGGAGGAAGCGAGCGCATCAAAGCGTGCTCTCCCCTGAGGTGTGATGGCGTAGTTGATACGTGAGCGGCGAGAGAGCCCTCCCTGGTCGGAGAGTGACTCTTCGATGAGCTTCTGATCCACCATTCTGTGGAGCTGCGGGTAGAGGACAGAGAATGAGAGCGCTCTAAATGGTCCGTAGATCGCGATCATCCGCTTGCGGAGCTCATAGCCGTGCAGAGGGCCCTGGGAGAGCAGCCCAAGAAGGGCGAACTCCAGTGATTCTCCGCGCGAGCGCATAACTCCTGCTTTCCTTGACTTCCCGGTTATATCTAATGAATCTATCGATTCGATACATCTGAGCGATATCTAACCCTATATATCGAACCGATGCAAACATTTCGGGGCGGGTCTAGGCGTGTCGGAGTGTGGAGCACTCCCAGCCAATTTACCGTTATCTCTCAACACCTACCTCAGGTATCCAGGTTTGCCCGGTTCAGCCCCTCATGAACCTCACTAGATCCCTCTAGGGCTCCTGGCAGAGTGGAAAGGCACCTTGAATGGCTCTATTTTCATGGAGAGAGAACACCACAGGTGGCGTTATTGCCCCTGACGAGCGCCTCAGTTGGCCTCGCACCGTAGGAACCGGATTGCAGCACATCGCGGCGATGTTCGGTGCAACCTTCCTCGTCCCCATCATTACTGGCTTCCCGCCAACAACCACAATCTTCTTCTCAGGCGTCGGAACCCTCTTGTTCCTCCTCGTCACACGTAACAAACTCCCAAGCTACCTTGGATCATCTTTTGCATTCCTCGCACCAATTACTGCAGCAAAGAGCAATGGCGGAATGGCGGTCGCACTTGGTGGCGTTCTCGTCACTGGCGTCGTCCTCGCGCTTGTCGGATTTATCGTCCGCGCTGCAGGCATCAACTGGATCAATGCGATTCTCCCTCCGGTGGTTACCGGTTCAATCGTTATGGTGATCGGTTTCAACCTGGCAGGAGCTGCGAAGAATAACTTCGTCACCAAGCCAGGAATCGCAATCATCACACTTGCATCGATTGCGTTGATCTCTGTTATCTCCAAGGGATTCCTTGGTCGCATCTCGATCTTCGTGGGTATCGTGATTGGCTACGTTGTTGCTGCACTTAGCCACGGCGTTGATACCGCTGGTATTCACGCAGCGAAGTGGCTGGCACTACCAAGCTTCACGCACCCAACATTTAAGGCGAGCTCCATCGTCCTCTTCTTGCCAGTCGTGCTCGTATTGATTGCTGAGAACGTCGGACACGTTAAGGCTGTGGCCGCAATGACCGGTCGCAACCTTGATGATGAGATGGGCAACGCACTCGTTGCCGATGGTCTTGCAACAACGCTTGCTGGCCTTGGTGGCGGTTCAGGTACAACCACCTACGCAGAGAATATCGGCGTCATGGCGGCTACAAAGGTCTACTCAACAGCTGCTTACTGGGTTGCGGGCGTCGGCGCGATTCTTCTCGCTCTCTGCCCTAAGTTCGGTGCAGTCCTCAGCGCAACTCCAGCAGGCGTCCTTGGCGGCGCGGGCGTTGCTCTCTACGGAATGATCGGCATCCTTGGTGCTCGTATCTGGATTGAGTCCAATGTGAACTTTAGCGAGTCAAAGAACTTGATGATCGCAGCTCCTGCAGTCATCATCGGTATCTCTGACCTCTCATGGACACGTGGCCAGTACACATTTAACGGCATCATCAATGCAACACTCTTCGCCGTTATCGGATACCAACTCTTGAACTGGTTATCGAAGAAAGCTAAGTAAAACCCGCTAGATTATGGGAATGGCCGTGGTGATTCCTTCCAGAATTTGGGAGTATTCCATCGCGGCCTTTCTCATTATCTTGGCACCTGGCCCGAGCGTTCTCTTCACAATCGCTCGCGCAATCGCATGGGGCCGAACAATCGCACTCCTGACGGTTGTGGGAAATATCCTCGGCATGTACACGATGGCAGTCATCGTCTCCTTCGGTCTCTCCCCCATCCTCGCTAAATCACATCTCGCCTTCACGGGAGTGCAGTGGCTCGGCGGCTTCTATCTCATCTATCTCGGTTACTCCGCAATCAAAGAGAGCCCTCGTCATGCTGACGATATGTTGAAGGTTGTTGAAGCTAAGCCTTCCCGTGGCAAGACGATTCGACAGGGCTATCTGGTGGGAGCGCTCAACCCCAAGGGCTTCGTCTTCTTCGCTGCGATACTTCCCCAATTCATCGATCGCGACCGCGGCTCCATCACCTTCCAGATGCTGCTGATGTCCACAATATTCGCCGTTATTGGATTTATCTCCGACGGCACCTGGGGTGTCCTTGCAGGAACTGTGCGCAATTGGTTTGCCAGCGATGTGAAGCGCCTCGTACGGCTCCGCATTACCGGCGGTTGTGTCATGATCCTTCTGGGAGTGCTCACTCTCGTCAACTCATTCAGGAGCTAACCGAAATTTTCTGCGGCTAGCCTTCCGCCCATTGTCAGAGGCACAAGGCAGAATTAGCACAATTGATAACCGAGTGAATAGGGCCATCTACTATGAGCGAATCACGCCGCACTAACTTAAGTCCATCAGCACTTACCTTCTCGTGGGATAACTGCCACCGCTGTCTCTGGTTGGAGTACAACCACCAGCTCCGTGTTCCAGCAACGATGCCACTTGTTGGTGAACTCGCCGAGATGCAGGAGAGCTACTTCTTTAGCGCCTCAGGTCTTGCCGCAGGAACTCCCGTTCTCACGACCAGCATGCATCCAGATATTCCACTGGGCAAGGTTGTCTCTCACGGTGGATGGGTTCAATCCACTCCCATCAAAGTAAATGGCGAAGACACCCACCTTGATATCCGCGGAAAATATGATCTTCTCATCGAATTCGACAATGGCACGTACGGCGTTATCGATTGCAAGATGCAGGCGAACGAGAGCAATAAGAGCAAGTTCTACAGCCCGCAGCTTGAGGCATATGCATATGCACTTGAGAATCCTGTTAAGGGAGAGCCGAAGAAAGTTTCTGTTCTCGGTATCTACGCGTGGTCACTCGATAAGCCGTGGGGCGATGTGAACTTTGGGTTCGGTTATCGCGTGAAGTCTTCCTGGTATCCAATCGAACGCGATCCCATTGCACTCGAAAAGCGCCTCACGGATTTTGTCACAATGGTCAATGGCGATATGCCAGAGTCAAAAGCTTCTTGTAAACAATGTAGCTATATCGCTGATCGCGATGCGATTATCAAAGGGAAGTAATTACTCTTCATCCTTGAGATAATTACGCTCGCGCATGATTGCAGCCTTCGCCTCTGAGGCGTAGATATCTACATACTCTTGCTGTGAGATTTTGGCGATTGCTTCCATGATCTGATTTGTGATCTCACGGAGTACCTTGAGATCTGTTGAATCACCTGTGAAGTAGAGCGGCTCTCCGAAGACCATCTCAACTCGGCGCACCTTAGGAACGACTTTGCCAGTTGGTTGAATCTCTGCGGTATTGAACATTGCAACCGGGATGATGGGCGCGCCAGATTCAATCGCCATGCGCGCAATACCAGTGCGTCCCTTGTAGAGCTTTCCATCCGGTGAGCGTGTGCCCTCTGGATAGATGCCGATGCAATTTCCCTCGGCAAGGAGTTGAAGGCCGGTAAGGATTGCCTGTTCGCTGCGA
>CANGCW010000086.1 GCA_947452525.1 Actinomycetota bacterium | reverse complement strand
TATCTTCACCTTCAAGAACTTCACGACGTTCGCGATAGATAACTTCACGTTGGCGGTTCATCACATCGTCATACTTCAAGACGCTCTTACGCATCTCAAAGTTAAGTGATTCAACTTGGGTCTGCGCTGAACGAATCGCATTAGAAACCATCTTCGATTCGATTGGCTGATCATCTGGAACGCCACTGGCACTCATGACACGCTCGACGAGGCCAGAGTTAAAGCGACGCATAAGGTCATCTTGGAGCGAGAGATAGAAGCGTGACTCGCCTGGATCGCCTTGGCGACCAGATCGTCCACGGAGCTGGTTATCGATACGACGAGATTCATGGCGCTCGGTGCCGAGTACGTAAAGGCCGCCAAGACCAACAACGGTCTCGTGCTCTGCAGCAACGGCAGCCTTCTGCTTTGCGAGCTCTGCAGGCCATTCCGCCTCGTACTGCTCAAGGTTCTCTACTGGATCGATGCCGCGGCGTTGGAGTTCGAAATCTGCCATGAACTCCGGGTTTCCGCCGAGCATGATGTCAGTTCCGCGACCAGCCATATTTGTTGCAACAGTGACTGCGCCGATCGTTCCTGCGCGAGCGATGATCGCTGCTTCGCGCTCATGCTGCTTGGCATTCAAAACTTCGTGGCGAATACCGCGACGGGTAAGAAGATTTGAGAGGTGCTCAGACTTCTCAACGCTGACGGTACCGACCAAGATTGGTTGGCCCTTCTTATGGCGCTCGACGATATCTTCAACTACGGCGAGGAACTTGCCCTCTTCATTCTTATAGATCAAATCTGGTGAGTCGATACGTTGGTTATCGCGATTCGTTGGAATTGGAATAACACCGAGCTTGTAGATCTGCATAAATTCTGCAGCTTCTGTCATCGCAGTACCGGTCATACCGCCAAGCTTTGAGTAGAGGCGGAAGTAGTTCTGGAGTGTGATTGTTGCAAGTGTCTGGTTCTCATCCTTGATCTCAATCTTCTCTTTCGCTTCCAGTGCCTGGTGGAGGCCCTCGGAGTAGCGTCGTCCAGCAAGTACGCGGCCGGTGTGCTCGTCGACGATGAGGAGCTCGCCTGACATAACGACATAATCCTTATCGCGCTTGAAGAGCTCCTTCGCCTTCAAAGCGTTATTGAGGTAGCCAATCATTGGCGTATTTGCTGATTCGTAGAGATTTCCGATGCCAAGTGCGGATTCAACCTTGGTGACGCCTGATTCGAGGATAGAGACCGTTCTCTTCTTCTCATCAACTTCGTAATCTTCAACAGCGCTAAGACGCGTGACGATACTTGCAAATTCAACGTACCACTTCGTCGCCTTATCAGCAGGTCCACTGATGATAAGCGGTGTACGAGCCTCATCAATAAGGATCGAGTCAACCTCATCGACGATTGCGAAGTTATGTTCGCGCTGTACACAATCTTCAAGTGACCAAGCCATGTTGTCGCGGAGGTAATCAAAACCGAATTCGTTATTTGTTCCATAGGTAATGTCAGCGGCATATTGTTCGCGACGTTCTGCTGGAGACATGTTGGAGAGAATGACGCCGACCTTCAAACCGAGGAAGCGATGGATACGACCCATCCACTCGCTATCGCGCTCGGCGAGGTAATCATTTGTTGTAATGACATGGACGCCCTTGCCAGCAAGTGCATTGAGATATGCGGGAAGCGTTGAGACGAGAGTCTTACCTTCACCGGTACGCATCTCTGCAATATTCCCTAGATGGAGCGCTGCACCACCCATAAGCTGAACGTCGTAGTGGCGTTGGCCGAGGGTGCGCTTAGCGGCCTCACGGACGGTCGCAAATGCCTCTGGGAGGAGATCATCGAGGGTCTCGCCGGCGGAGAGGCGAGCGCGGAACTTCTCGGTCTGAGCACGGAGTTGGGCGTCATCAAGGGCGCTGATGGCTGCTTCGCAGGCATTGACCTGTGCCGCAATCTTCTCAAGGTTGCGTACAGCGCGACCTTCTCCAGCGCGAAGAATCTTATCTAGGACGCTCACGTGACCTCTTTCATAGCCTTAATTCTTTAATCTTTAAGAGGGCACCATCCTATTAGATGCCAGCCTTGGGGAGATACAGGCGGAAATGAGCGCATCTGGCTCTATTCCGACCGTATTTAAGGCCCTTATCGACTCCCGCATACTGCTACCCGTTGTAACAACATCATCGAGAAGGATTATTCCTACATCGGGCGCTATCTCCGTCATTGAGCCCCTCCGGACTGAGAATCCTCCCTGAACATTCGCAGACCTTTGCAAGGAATGAACCTTTGATTGATCGCGAACGCGTTTATCACTCTGAAGGGTGACGCCCGCCCCGCGAACTATCGGCAGAGGAGAGGTGAGAAATCTCGTGATTCGATCCATGTGCACGTATCCACGAGCGGTAATGGCTCGAGAAGTTGAAGGAACAGAGATGAAGAGGAGTGAGCTCACATCAATGTGGTGTGTAGCGTGAGCAACGAGCGCACTTATCTGCTTCGCTAAATAGAATTGCGCGAGACGAGAGTTATCTTCTTTCGCGGCGAGAACTATCTTTGCAACGTGGTCATCATAAATGAGTGAACTCAAGAGCGGTTGCTTCGCTCTTGGTAATCGCACTCGCATAGGTGATGGAGTTGGTGAACATGGAAGACAGAGTTCACTCGCATAGCGATTACATATTATGCAACGCGAAGGAGAGAGAAGTTGCTCAATCTCCCAGATATCGATCGATGGAAATCGCATCTGGGAATTGTCTCTTCTTCAGTCCTCGTTTAAATCGAGCTGTGGAAGTATCGAGGCAATCTCATCCTTGGGGAGGGTATCGATCGGCTCCACTTGGATCGGTATTCCTGGAGATTTAGGAAGAGTAAGGACGAAGTGAGCACCACGCTTTGGTGCACCCCATGCCTTAAGCGTTCCTTGGTGGAGCGTTGCATCTTCTAGCGCGATTGATAGACCTAAGCCTGTTCCACCTCGCGTACGAGCGCGCGAAGGGTCTGCGCGCCAGAAGCGATCAAAGAGGCGCTCTGCTTCACGATCATTAAATCCATTTCCATAGTCACGGACACCGATAGCAACTTCACGATCTGTTTGAGCCATAGTGACCGCAACCCCCCGGTGATCGGCATGATCCGCCGCATTCGTGAGGAGGTTTCTGATAACTCTCTCAATGCGACGATCATCAACTTGCGCGAGAACTGAACCTACAGGTGCGCTCAGCGTTACCTGAACATCGCCAGAACTCTTCAGCTCGTCAATGGAGCGCAGAACCAACGACTTCAAATCAACTTCACGAACCTCCAGGATTGCCGCGCGAGCATCGAAACGACTTACCTCAAGAAGATCGGTAAGTAGCGATTCAAAGCGTTCAATCTGAGAGAGCAGAAGTTCCGAACTTCGAGCAGCAGCTGGGTCAAGTTGTTCCTTCGCATCGTAGATAACACGTGAAGCCATCTTCATGGTTGTAAGAGGTGTACGTAGCTCATGAGAGACATCGGATACGAAGCGCTGCTGAAGTCGAGATAGATTTTCGAGGCGAGAGATCTGCTGCTGCATCGCGAGCGCCATCTCGTTAAAGGCAATAGCCAGACGACCCATCTCATCATCGGATCGAATCGCGAGGCGTCGATCAAGTTCTCCCGAGGCAAGTCGCTCCGCGATCTCAGCTGCTTCACGAAGTGGCATCGCAATGCGTCGAACCACAATGCCCGTAATAAGCCCAATTAAGAGGATTAGACCCAAGGCAGTCAGGAGCATGAGGTTCTTAATAAATTCAACAAGTTGGTTCTGTTCATGCAAAGGGAAGATGTAATAAATCTCGTAGAGATGATCGGAAGGAATGACGATTGTCTTTCCGATAACGATGGCATCACGGGTATGGCCGGTTGTGAAGGGAACTGCCAAACGCAGTGATTGGACGCCATTCGCGCGGAGGACCTGCTTGCGAAAACTTGATGGAATCGCAGAGAGTTTTACTTGGTTTGAAGCGCCTTGGTAGATACGGACATAACCGGGGACCGATGCAGTTGCAACGAGGAGAACTTCCTTCGACTCTGGAGTGCGACCGACTGCAGAGATGGAGAGAATCTCTCGGATAACATCATTCAACTTAATATCTGTACGGTAGCGCGTTGCGTCGAGGCGGCTCTGATCGTAATCAATAAGCGATTGTGCCTCAGAGATTGAACCGCTTAACTTATCTCGATAAATGCCGTGAGAAATTTGAATGAAGAGCGCTGTTCCAACAGATGTAATCACAAGGCCCGAGAGTAGAAGAACGGTAAGAGTCGTACGTAGGAGGATTGATCTCCTCCATCTAGCAGCGAGGTAACTCACTCGCGTTCAGCTCCACCCGCCTTGTAACCCACTCCACGGACAGTGAGGATCACCTCAGGGTTATCAGGATCCTTCTCTACCTTGGCGCGGAGGCGTTGAATATGAACATTTACCAGGCGAGTATCAGCAGCGTGTTGATACCCCCAGACCTCATTCAATAACGCTTCCCGAGTGAAGACGCGACCGGGGTCTTTTGCAAGTGCTGCAAGGAGATCAAACTCCAGTCGAGTTAATTGAATGCTCTTTCCATCTCGCATGATCGTATGCGCAACCTGATCGATCGCTATTTCGCCAATACGCAGCGATGTTCCTGACTCAAATGCACTTCGACGGAGGCGGACCTTGATGCGCGCCAGCAGTTCGGTATTTCCATATGTGCCTTTAACCATGTAATC
>CANGCW010000085.1 GCA_947452525.1 Actinomycetota bacterium | reverse complement strand
GAACTGGTGACATCACCATTCCAGCTCCACCACCATAGGGAGTGTCATCTACTGATTTATGAACACCTGTTGCAAAGTTGCGAAGATCGGAGACCTTCGTTGTAAGAAGGCCTCTCTCCTCTGCCTTCCCAATGAGCGAGAGTGAGAGCGGAGCCATGTAACCAGGGAAGATTGTGATGACATCGTAACGAGGGGTGCTCACTCTTTCGCCTCCCCTAGTTCAAGTAGGCCTTCGGGAGGAATCACAGTAATGATTCCCTTCTCGAGATCGACATCTGGAACGAATTCAAGAACGAATGGAATGAGGATCTCACGACCATCGGCCGCAGCTTTGATGGAGAGTAGGTCCTGACCTGGAAGGTTGATGACATCATCAAGAGTTCCGAGTTCAACACCTGATTTGAGGGCGACCTTTAAACCAAAAAGTTGCTGCACATGAAATTCATCCTCATGTTGATGCTCATCAGTCATATCAACATCTGCTTTGAGGAGAGTGTCACGGAGCGCTTCAACCTGATTGCGATCATTAACCTCAGCAAATTTGAGGAGAAGAATCCCATTGTGATCACGGAGTGAAGTTATTGTTACGTGAGAAAAACCCTTAGCTGGTGGCTCTAAAATGAGTTTCGCACCGATGTAGAACCGTTCATCCGGTACATCGGTGCGAACTTCAATAGTTGCTTCGCCAGCAACTCCATGTGCGCGACCTATGCGGCCAACGACAAGGAGCATATTTATCGAGCCTCGTCAGCCTCGATGAGGTCAACGCGAACAGAGCGGCCTGCGACTGCGCTAATTACTGTGCGGAGTGCGCGAGCGGTACGGCCATTTCGACCAATTACCTTGCCGATATCCTCTGGGTGAACGCGAACCTCTAGAGTTGTTCCACGACGGTGGTTCTTCTCTGAGATGACTACCTCTTCAGGGTTATCAACGATTCCCTTAACGAGGTGTTCGAGTGCTTCGTCAATCATTATTACTCAGCTGCCTCAGCCGCTGGTGCCTCTTCAGCTGGTGTCTCTGCAACTGCAACCTCTTCAGCAACAGGTGTCTCTTCGACAACTGGAGCCTCGACGACTGCCTCTACTGCAGGAGCGTTCTTTGCTGCGAGCTTCTCAGCTGCCTTCTTCTTCAAAGTTGTTGCGCCTTCTGCTGGCTCATTCATTGCAGCTTTCACAGCAGCTTCGTAAGCGATGCGCTTATCTGGCTTTGCTGGAACCTGCTTGAGTGTGCCCTCTGTACCTGGAAGACCCTTGGCCTTCTGCCAATCACCAGTGATCTTGAGAAGTGCTGCGACTGCATCTGTTGGCTGTGCACCGACAGAGAGCCAGTACTGCGCACGCTCTGAGTTGATCTGGATGAATGAAGGTTCACTGCCTGGTGTGTAGCGACCGATCTCTTCAATCGCACGTGAGTTGCGAGCTGCGCGAGCATCTGCAACGACGATGCGGTAGTGAGGTGTGCGAATCTTTCCAAGGCGAGCTAACTTAATTTTTACTGACACGAGACTCCTAGAAAATGTACGGGTGCTGACTAGTGCATCAGTGGGAGCGATGCGCCGATCTGCAATCCATGGGATTGGTTATTCTGGTCGTGCAAAGGGGTAGAGGGCCCTTACGCAGGAGTCCAATCTTGCCACCCCACGCTCAGATTGCCAAAAGAGCCGCCCTTATCCCTGTTCTAGCCCTGTTCTAGAGCTCGCTTTGCTGGGTTGCCTGAGCGTGACTTCTTCTTCGGGGGCTGGTTCTTGGACCCGCCCTTAGGCGCGCCTGACAGACCAGGCATACCTGCCATCTGTGGCATCCCTGGAATTCCAGGTCCACCGTTGCGCATCTGCTTCATCATCTTCTGAGCCTGAAGGAAACGGTCCACAAGGTTATTGATCTCGGATACTGCGCGACCACTTCCCTTTGCGATACGGGCACGACGAGAGCCATTCAAAAGCTTTGGATCTTCGCGCTCTGTTGGCGTCATCGAGTGGATGATCGCCTGAGTACGAATGAGTTCTCCATCATCATAATTTTCAAGTTGCTTCTTGATATTTCCAACACCTGGCATACCTGGCAACATCGAAAGCATCTTCGACATCGAGCCCATCTTCTTCATCGCCTCAAGTTGGCCTAGGAAATCGGTGAGAGTGAAATCTTCGCCATCGGCAAACTTCTTCTCAAGGCGCGCTGTTGCACCAGCATCTGTTGACTCCATTGCGCGCTGCGCTTGCTCAGCAAGGGTTGCAACATCGCCCATTCCAAGGATTCGAGAGGCGATGCGCTCTGGGTAGAAGAGTTCGAAATCCTCCATCTTCTCGCCAACTGAGGCGAAGAAGATTGGCTTGCCAGTTGTTGCTACAACTGAAAGCGCAGCACCGCCGCGAGCGTCGCCATCTAGCTTGGTAAGTACAACTCCGTCAAAGCCAACGCCATTGTTAAATGCCTCTGCGGTACGAACGGCATCTTGTCCAACCATCGCATCCAGCACAAAGAGAATCTCATCCGGAGAAACAGCATCACGAATCTTGGAGACTTCTTTCATTAACTCTTCATCGACACCGAGGCGACCTGCGGTATCGACGATCACTACGTTATGCAATTTCTCGCGAGCGAATGCGACTCCAGCTTCAGAAACCTTTACTGCGTTGCCGACTCCATTACCTGGCTCGGGAGCGAAGACTGGAATATTAATCGACTCCCCCAACTTCTGGAGTTGAGTAACAGCATTTGGACGCTGGAGATCTGAAGCGACGAGGAGTGGAGTATTTCCCTCCTTCTTGAGATGCAGCGCCAACTTACCGGCGAGCGTTGTCTTACCTGCGCCTTGAAGACCCGTGAGAAGAATGACTGTTGGTGGGCGCTTTGCATATCGAATTCGACGTGCGCTGCCTCCGAGAAGAGCGACGAGCTCTTCGTTAACGATATTAAAGATTGCTTGTGATGGGTTGATGGACTTATTGACCTCTTCGAGCTGTGCACGTGAGCGCTCAGAGATCTTCGCTACGAAATCTTCAACGACGGAGAGGGCTACATCGGACTCAATGAGAGAGGTGCGGATCTCATCAACAATTTCATCGATGTCGCCAGACTTGATCCGACCCTTCGCTCGTAGCGAGGAGAAGGCCTTGGAGAACTTGGAGGTTAGCGAATCGAACACGTTGGAATCCTAGAGCGTCTCTAGGTATCGCTCAATTTGGCGAGCGAGAGACTTCGCCTGGTCTTCAGGAAGGGGTGAGCCGTTCAAATCTGTGATGTACAGGGTGTCGAAGGCCTCGGCCCCGAGCGTGGCGACGATTGCAGCTTGGATATCCACTCCAAAACGAGAGATTGTCTTGGAGATTGAGTAGAGAACTCCAGGGCGATCGTGCATGCGAACCTCAAGAACGGTTGCATTTGTTGCGTGGTCATTAAGCGCTACCACCCGCGGTGGTGGTACGGGAATTCCCGGGAACTTTCTGAAGTTCTGGATTCGTTCCTCTATTCGAGAGGTAAGGTCGAGCTCGCCATCAAGCACTCGTTGAAGAAGTGCAGAGATTGCCTTCGCATCAGGTACGGGACTATGCGCGTCAACCGAGACGAGCCAGGTCATGACCGCAACTTCATTAACAGTCTTTGTTCGCGCAGAACGTACATCGAACTTAGAGATGGCGAGAGAGCCAGCAACGATTGCAAGAAGTCCAGTTCTATCCGGAGTGATGATCTCAATCTGGAAACTCTCTTCGCGCGCCTCGACTTCGACAAAGAGTTCTTTGCTCTGAGCAATACGTAACTGACGCTCTGTAAGTTCTAACTGTTGGGCCGGCTCAGTTCCTGCCATTGCAGCGAGCGACCTCCCGACGAGATCTGAGACAAGGCTCGCCTTCCATTTGCTCCATGCCGCCTTTCCAGTAGCTTCGCCATCGGCAATAGAGAGCGCATGAAGAAGTTCGAGCGTCTCTGCATCTGGGACTTGAGCAAGAACAGATTGAATCGTTGCGGGATCATCTAGGTCGCGGGTTGTGGCGATCAGAGGAAGCAGAAGATGATGCTTGATGAGAAGTTGCAACGTAGCAACATCGTCTTCAGCGAAACCAATTCGCCGACCAAGTGGAGCGATGAGTTCTGCTCCATAATCGGAGTGATCCTTGCCAAGGAAACCTTTTCCAAGATCATGGAATAGCGCAGCAGTCAGCAATAAATCTGGGCGATGCACAAATCGGGTAAGCGCCGTCGCTTTCACCGCGACTTCCAGCATGTGTCGATCGACCGTGTGACGGTGTAAAACATTGCGTTGCGGCAAGAACCGAAGATGACTCCACTCCGGAATCCAGCGTTCGATAATCCCCTCTTGATCTAGCGACTCAAAGACACCAATCATGTGTGCGCCGGCACCGATCAGCGCAACGAGATCCTCTCTGGATCTACGGGGCCAGACCTCGCCAAATGGGGTGAGTTTCTTCGCCAACTCCGTGACCGATTCAATAGAGAGCGTCAGACCCCGTTGGGCAGCAAGAGCGGCGGCGCGTAGGCCTAGTGATGCGTCGTTCCAGGGGGTGTTCTCATTGAATTGAATTTCAGAGCCATTAATCTCAATGCCGGGGCTAATCTCTTCCAGCTTGCTTCGCTTAAAGAGCGGTTTCTTCTGAGACTTATCGACTCGATGCCAAGTAAGTGACATGATGTAATCAACGGTCCGCGCAGACTTAGCAACTTCGTACATAAGTACATCGGCATCGGTGAAACCGAGCTCTGCCGCCACTTTATCTTGCTCGATAAAGAGAAG
>CANGCW010000084.1 GCA_947452525.1 Actinomycetota bacterium | reverse complement strand
CCTGCATACTTCGGATCAGAAGTACCAAAGATCGAACCCAGATCGCCGGATTGGGATGCAGAAAGTAATGCATCACAGATTGCATGCGCTGCAACATCGCCATCAGAGTGGCCATCAACGCCAACGACACCATCCCAGAGAAGACCGGCAAGCCACATGGGACGTGATGAGTCTGCAGAGAATGCATGTGCATCAGTACCGATACCAACTCGAATATCGCGAGTCTCTCCAAGAAGAAAGTTAAGGGCGCGATTCATATCGGCAGGTGTCGTTATCTTCATAGCGCACTCTTCACCGAGGATAACTTTTACCGGAAGACCGAGCTCTTCAATCAACCCAGCATCATCGGTAATCTCAAAGTCAATCTTCTGGGCATGCGCTTGCACGAGAGCCTTACGAGTAAAACCTTGCGGGGTTTGAATGGCGCGGAGCTTTGCGCGATTAGGAGTCTTCTTCACGTAGCCATCGATATCAATCTTCTTGATGGTATCTGCAACCTTTAGTCCAGGAATAACAGCGCGTTCACCATTATTGAGCTCTTTAATGATACGACGAGCTAAATCTGCAGTTGCAAGTGGTCTGGCAGCATCATGCACCAATACAAACTTTGAACTCTCATCAACGTGAGCGAGCGCAGCCTTAACGCTCTCGTTACGAGATGCGCCACCAGTCACAACCGTCGCTCTATCAGCGAGAATTCTGGAGAACTCCTCTTCATATCCCCGAGGGGCAGCGACGATAATCTGATCAGCAATTTCGCAGAGAGAGTTCACTGCGCGTTCGATGAGAGAGATGCCAGCAAGTTGAACGAGCGCCTTAGGAATCTTTGCGCCGAGACGATCACCGCTGCCACCGGCAGGGATGATGAGAGTTACTGATTCAGCCATAGTGGCCGCTTTAGGAAGCTAGGACCTCATCAAGCAATGCACCTGCTTGAACCTCATCGGTGCGCTCTGCGAGAGCGAGCTCTGAGACGAGAATCTGCTTCGCCTTTGCAAGCATGCGCTTCTCACCAGCTGAGAGACCCTTCTCAAGGTCGCGGCGGTACAGGTCGCGTACAACTTCTGCGACCTTGATGACATTTCCGGATGCGAGCTTCTCAACATTTGCCTTGAAGCGGCGTGACCAGTTTGTTGGCTCTTCTGTGTAAGGCTGACGGAGAACGTCGAAAACCTGGTCGCGGCCCTTGGAGTCAACGACTTCACGGACACCTACGAGATCGAGGTTCTCGGCTGGGACTCGCACTGTGAGGTCGCCTTGGGCAACCTTGAGAACGAGATAAATCTTCTCTTCACCCTTAATGGTGCGGGTCTCAATGTCCTGGATGAGCGCTGCTCCGTGGTGGGGATAGACAACCGTTTCGCCGACCTTAAATGCCATGGGGTGGGGCCTTTCCATAGGGACGCAAGGAGCACTTACTGAGTAAGGGCTTCCAGGGGTAGGGGCTAAGAATACCAGCCATTTCATGGCCCCCTCTAGTGGGGGTTGAGGGTCAGAGGGTGCTGGAACGCCCCTTGCACGCTCAGATTGGGGCTCCACTGCGTGGCACAAAGTACGATGAGCCCATGAGTTCACTTACCTCGAAGAATTCCGTAGCCGCCCGGCGCACCCTTGGAGCCCTCCTAGCGGTCGCCTCAGTAGCCCTCCTTACCGGATGTGGCGCAACGGGCAACGACTCCCCAACTCGCAACATCCGTCAGGTCACGGATGGAAAAGATTTCGAGAGCGGTGCAATCAAGGTTCGCAACCTTCGCATCGTCGTAGCTGCTGATGGTTCTTCATCACTCGTTGGAACATTTATCAACAGTGGCAACAGCGCCGATGCGCTCGCTGCACTGTCAGTGAATGGCACAACTATCAAACTCTCATCATCGCCGCTTGCGCTCGCTCCAAATAAGCCAGTGATCTTCGGTGGAGATTCAGCAAATGCAACTGCTGCAATTAGCGGGGTTTCTCTTGTTGCTGGAACGCATGCAACTGTTGTAATTCGTTTCGCATCTGCAGATGCAGCGACATCAAGTGTTCTCGTTACAACTCACTAAGTTATTAAACGAGTTCGAACTTATAACCGAGTCCTCGCACTGTCTGAATTAGTACGGGCTCGGCTGGATCAACTTCAATCTTTGCTCGCAAACGCTTGATATGAACATCGAGCGTCTTCGTATCGCCGAAGTAATCACTTCCCCATACGCGATCAATAATCTGCGCGCGCGTTACGACACGACCCGCATTTCTTACTAAGAACTCTAAGAGTTCAAATTCTTTGAGTGGGAAGCTGGTCTGCACACCGTTGATGTAAACAATATGTGCATCCGCATCAATCTTTACTGGGCCAACAGTGATGAGTGATTCCTTACTAGTTGGCGCATCGTTTCTTCTACGAAGTACTGCTCTGATGCGAGCAACTAGTTCGCGTGCTGAATATGGCTTAGTTACATAATCATCTGCGCCCAATTCAAGGCCAACGACCTTATCGATTTCAGTATCTTTCGCAGTTAACATGATGATCGGAACATCGGATGTAGCCCGAATCGCCTTACATACTTCCGTACCAGAGAGCCCGGGAAGCATGAGGTCGAGCAGGATGAGGTCAGCGCCGACCTTTGCAAATTGCTCCAGCGCATCGGGGCCGGTCTCGCTTACGACAACATCAAAGCCCTCTTTGCCGAGTAGATAGGCAAGTGGCTCCGAGAGTGAGCTCTCATCCTCAACAACCAGAATCTTTATCATTTACTTAGCCTCCGGCAATCGCATCGTGAAGGTGCTTCCTGCACCCTCAACGCTCCAGACATTTATATCTCCACCATGATTGGCAGCGATATGTTTAACGATGGACAGACCAAGTCCAGTTCCGCCAGTAGCGCGTGAACGCGCTGCATCAACGCGGTAGAAGCGTTCGAATATTCGTTCTAGATCTTTCTCGGGAATTCCGATTCCCTGATCTGTTACTGATACTTCGCAGATTCCATCAACACTCTTAATGACAACGCTTACTTGTGTTCCTTCAGGCGAGTAATTGACGGCATTCTCCACCAAGTTTCCTATAGCAGTCATGATCTGTTTCTTATCACCGACGACGGTTGGAGAGCTCTCCTGCTTAAAATTTATGGTGATCTTCTTTGCCTCGGTTGCAAGACGAGAGAGATCAATGCCATCTTGAACAACATCAGAGAGTGGGAAGCGCTCGCCATTCTTAAGCGGATCATTATCTTGAAGGCGAGAGAGGTCGATGATCTCCTGCACTAGACCAGAGAGTCGATTGGTCTCTCGCTGCATACGCGTTGCAAAGCGGGTAATTGCTTCAGGGTCATCAGCTGCGCCGAGAACCGCTTCACTCAAAATGGAGAGCGCACCAATTGGCGTCTTTAGCTCATGAGAGATATTTGCTACGAAGTCACGTCTAATTGCATCTAATCGACGCATCTCGGAGTCATCGAAGATAAGAATTGCTACGAAATCTTCGCCCAGTCCGGTCGTTCGGATGAAGACATCGTGCATTCCGGAACCAATCGGTCCCCGCCGAAGCTCGAGATTTGCCTCTTGCATCTGACCAGAGCGTCGGACCGCCCGAACCATATTCATAAGGTCGTTATTGAATATAAAGGAATCACGCGTGAGATTGAAGGTGGCGATGCCATCTGTCGCATATTGGATATGGTCACTGCCATCGAGCAAGAGGCTTTCGGCATCAATTGAGTTAAGAAGATCAATGAGGGATTGCGGCACCACGAGGTTGAGAGCCGTACTCTCTTCATCCCGTTTCCGTATCCACGCCATAGCGCTATCGTAGGAGGCAGAGTGGGTAGATATCCGCCACTAGGCGCTGTTTACTTATTCTTCGCAGTAAATTTGGCATTTATTAACCTCGCTGCAGCAACTCCTACCCCGCTCGCGTTAGGCTTACCCAATGCGCGATATCTTTCATGAAGAGCTCGATGCCATCAATGGCGGGCTCATTCAAATGTCACTCCTCGTCCGCGAAGCCTTCTCCGATGCGACCAAGGCGCTCCTAAACTCTGATCTCGCTTTAGCCGAGAAAGTCATCTCCTCTGACTCCGCCATTGATGAGATTTACCACGAGCTTGATGCCCGCACCATCAACCTGATTGCGCGCCAACAACCCGTTGCGAATGATCTCCGTAAATTGGTCTCAAGTCTTCGTATTAGCGCTGATCTCGAGCGTATGGGCGACCTCGCTCACCACATCGCAAAGACAGCGCGGATGCGTTATCCAAATTGTGCGGTCCCAGAGATTCTCAAGAACACCATTGTCGCAATGGATAAAGAGGGCTCAGCAATAAGCGAGAAGATGACAACCGTTATTCAATATGGCGACACTGTCCGCGCGCTTGAAGTTGATGCAGATGATGATGAGATGGATCGCCTCCACCGTGAACTCATTGCAACACTTCTCAGTGATTCATGGGAGCACGGCGTCGAGACAGCAATCGATATGACGCTACTTGGTCGTTACTACGAACGCTTCTCAGATCACGCAGTATCGATTGCGCACCGCGTCTACTACGTCGTCACCGGCGAGTATGCGGGAGATAAGCTGTAAGAGTTACTTCTTACCCTGGTTAGCAACTGCTTCGATTGCTGCCTTTGCCGTCTCAGGATCTAGATACTCTCCACCCTGCTTCACCGGTGTGAAGTCGCTCTTCAACTCGTAGAGAAGTGGAATTCCGGTAGGAATGTTCAACCCTGCGATATCCGCATCTGAGATGCCATCGAGATGCTTCACAAGTGCGCGTAGAGAATTTCCATGTGCGGTAACAAGCACTGTCTTATGCTCTGCAAGATCCTT
>CANGCW010000083.1 GCA_947452525.1 Actinomycetota bacterium | reverse complement strand
AGCCTTTCAAAGTTAAAGGGATACCGCACCGGCGGAACAATTCATATCGTTGTAAATAACCAAGTTGGATTTACAACATCTCCTCATGCTTCACGTTCTTCGACTTATTCAACAGATATCGCGAAGATGATTCAGGCGCCCGTCCTTCACGTTAATGGGGATGACCCTGAGGCAGTTGTACGCGTTGCACGTCTTGCATTCGAATATCGCCAAGCATTCAATAAAGATATCGTCATCGACATGCTCTGCTACCGTCGTCGCGGTCACAACGAGGGCGATGAGCCAAGCTTTACACAGCCAATGATGTACAAGATGATTGAGGCAAAGCGAAGCACGCGTAAGTTGTACACCGAAGCGCTTATCGGTCGCGGAGATATCACCCTTGAAGAAGCTGAAGAGGTTCTCAAGGATTACCAAGCACAACTTGATGCCGCATTTAATGCTGTACATAACAACGAGCCTGACCATGATCCAAACTTCGTTGTACCAACATCGCCTGCCCCAGAGTCAGTAAATACTGCAATCGATGAGGCAACTCTCCGCCGCATTGTTGCAACGCAGGTTGCCGCACCTGAGGGCTTTGCGATTCATCCTAAGCTCGTTCCACAATTGCAGAAGCGCACAGAGATGCTTGATGAGGGAACTGTTGACTGGTCAACCGGTGAACTCCTCGCCTTCGGCTCATTGCTTCTTGAAGGTCGCCCAATTCGCCTTGCAGGTCAGGATGTCCGCCGTGGAACATTCTCAAACCGTCATGCGGTGATTGTTAATCAGAATGATGGTAGTGATTGGTTCCCACTTCATGGACTACTCGAAAACGAGAATCAGTTCTTCGTCTTCGACTCACTGCTTTCTGAGTACGCAGCAATGGGCTTTGAATATGGCTATTCACAAGAGCGCGAGGATGCACTCGTCCTCTGGGAAGCCCAGTTCGGTGACTTCGCAAACGGTGCTCAGACCATCATCGATGAGTTTGTCTCTTCGGCACTTCAGAAGTGGGGCGAGCGTTCATCTGTAGTGCTCCTCCTCCCACATGGTTATGAAGGTCAAGGACCAGATCACTCCTCAGCTCGTATCGAGCGTTACCTTGCTCTCTGTGCTGAGCAGAACATGACGGTCGCACAACCATCTACACCTGCCTCCTACTTCCACTTGTTGCGCTGGCACATGGCTAACTCAGCTCGCCGCCCGCTCGTGGTCTTCGAGCCTAAATCAATGCTCCGCCTCAAGGCAGCGGCATCAAAGCTCAGCGACTTCACCTCTGGCCACTTCCGCACCGTCATTGGTGACGAGATGGTCAACAATGCAACGCGCCTCATCTTCTGCTCCGGAAAGATTTATCATGACCTAGTTGCAGAGCGCGCAAAACTTGGTGAGATGACGACTGCAATCGTTCGCGTGGAGCAGCTTTATCCGCTCCCACTCAATGAAATGTTGCAGCAGACCGCGCTCCATCCAAATGCAAATATCCTCTGGGTTCAGGATGAGCCTGCAAATCAGGGTCCATGGCCATTTATCGCTCTTGAGTTGCAGCCTGCACTCGAAGGTCGCACTCTCCGTCGTGTTTCGCGTCGCGCAACTGCGAGCCCTGCAACCGGAAGCCATCACCTCCACGAAGAAGAGCAACATGCACTTCTAACCGAGGCTTTCAACCGCTAACTACTTCTCGAGCGCATTCCATCTTGGGCGCTTGTGAGCTGTGAAGAAAGCGCTATGTGGGAACGTGACGGGTTTCGCGTAACTCTGAAAGATGTGGACTTCTTACTGTTGCCTTGATCTCCGGTAACGGAATCGAGCAACGCCCTTAACTTCGGCGGCGCTTACCGCTCCCCATGTTCGTGAATCGGTGCTTGCTTCCTTGTTGTCGCCCTCGACCCAGAACATATATTCACCACGCGTTGATTCAAGGATGCGAACAACTCCCTTCACCTGAAACAATCCTGGCTGAGCTTCACGTTCGATGAGCAACACTTTCCCGACGAGGGATTGGGCTCTCTTCTCTAATTTATGGTGGAACCTCTGTGGAACGCGACCGTGCGAGGCGAGTGAGGCGAGACCCTCTTCACCGATGATCTGGGCGAGCAATCCATCCTCCCAGTACGTAAAGAGAAGCCAATCACCGGAGGCCAGGCCAGGCTGCATAGAGTTACCAGTGATGGCTACGCGCTTCCACTTGCCCATCTCGTTGACTCCTTACCTTTGCGCTACTCGGCCCACTTCAGGGCGATCTGGGGTCTCACTATTACCTGGAGGGGTCAGAGCGAGGCTTACTTCGCTCGCGTTGGCTCAACTCCAGCAACCCCCGAGAGTAGTTATCCCCCACGGGTTCGGGGTTGTAGTCTATGGAACATGAACAGAATCTCATCCAAGCTCACAGCAGTTTTCCGCCCTACATTGGTCGCATCAGCACATTGCGATCTTCCTTGCGGTGTCTATGACCCTGCACAGGCAAAAATTGAGGCTCTCTCAATCAAAGCAACGATGGAGAAGTTCGCTGCAAGCAGCGACGCTGACTTCAAGACCCGCGCACTTGCTATCAAGGAAGAGCGTTCAGAGTTGGTAAAGCATCACCTCTGGGTTCTCTGGACTGATTACTTCAAGGCTCCACACTTTGAGGCTTACCCACAGCTTCATGCACTCTTCAACGAGGCGACAAAGCTCGCTGGCGCAGGTGGAACCAAGGGCAGCAACGATGTTGCAGTCGCAGATAAGCTCCTTGCAAAGATTGATGAAATCGCAGAGATCTTCTGGGCTACAAAGAAGTAAATTCTCTTAGAAGCAAACTTAGATTAATCGCTCGGCCGCAATGCGTGCCAGGTAAGAGAGACGATCTACCAATCGCCGCTGCACTTGTGCAGTGGCGATTCTCTTTTCTCGGCAAGTTATCTCTGCCTCAAAGATGAAGTAACTCTCCCCCGCCTCAATAATGCGAGCACTTCCGTGAAGTTCTTCACCGACGCTGATTGAACGTTCACTCTCAATAACCAACTTCTCCGTTATCAAGCTCTCACCGAATTCAAGCTCATCTACCAATGCCGCGCTACATGCACCTTCGATGAGATTAATGAGCGCGCTCGTTGAAACGACAGGAAGATCATTCGTCCCTTGAGCAAGGGATGTATCTGAACTTCGGGCTGTCAGAACAGCGAGGCCAACGGCGCCAATCAACTTATCGAGGCGTATCGGGTCCCGGTTCATAGCGACAACTTACTGACTTTCATGGCTAAAGCGTCGGAGTTCAGCCCAAATCTCTCAACTAATTTCGTTACTGAGGTAGATCTCCGCGGAACTCATGAGTGGTCTCGATCTGAATATGGAGTTCGCCATTCTCATCAATCTGCGTATGAGTAAAGGAGGTTGTTATCACTGTCTGCGTTACTCCGCCTGGAAAGGCCGCAAATGGATTCGCCTGAGCTTCGATCTGCTCCTGAGATAGCTCGTGAATCTGTTGAAGAATATGTTCCTGTAGGAGTGAAGAGATTTGCTCATCACAGGCGTTCGTTAACAGCCGCTTCATCGTGAGGAGATTGTTCCGCTCAGCCTCGAGGCGGTCGAGACAACCTGGGCATTCACCAATGTGAATTTGGAGTTCGAGAGCACCTGGCTCTGGAAGTTCGTTATCGATGAAGAGAAGAATATTTGTATAGAGAGATGAGCAGTCATTGTGCGACATTACTCATCACCTCCACTCTTCTTCACTATGGCACTTTTCTCGGTGGAGATTCCACGACTCTTTGCGTAATCCGTAAGCGCTTCACGGAGAAGTTTGCGGCCGCGGTGAAGACGGGACATCACTGTGCCTGCTGGGACGCCAACGATCTCTGCAATCTCTTTATAAGAGAAGCCCTCAACATCTGCGAGGTAGACAGACATACGGAACTCTTCAGGAATCGACGCGAGAGCCTGCTTCACATCCCCATCAGGGATGTTGTCGAGGACCTCATCCTCCGCTGACTTACCTTGATCGCTCGTGTGCGAGGCGGACTCAAAGAGTTGCCAATCCTCGACCTCTTTATCGGTCTGTTGTGGGCGGCGTTGATCCTTACGATAGTTGTTAATAAAAGTCGTTGAGAGGATGCGATACATCCATGCCTTGAGATTTGTTCCAGGCGTAAATTGATGGAATGAGTTGAAAGCCTTGATGTAAGTCTCTTGAACGAGATCCTCTGCATCATGCGGATTGCGTGTGTAGCGAAGAGCGGCCGAGTAGAGCGAACTGGAGAGCGGCATAGCGTCGCGCTCAAAGCGTGCTGTCCGCTCTGAGATGCTTTCTTGGGCGAGGGTTGCTAACTCCCCCGGGGTAGAAGCCAATTCCAATTCTGTGCTCATTGGTAACAAGGCTACTGTCATATCGGACAGAACAAGAGGTCAGGGCAAGTTATTCCCGACTCTCAGGGGAAGTTCTCAGTTTGAGCCTAGAAAAGGGTGAGGTGATCGTCCAGGTCCACCTCTTTGACCAGCTCTGGCCCGTTATTGCGAATTGAATTTACGGCTTTAGAAACTGGGATCGCTTTCAGCCCAGCCGCTGGTGAGTCGAGGTTCATCAAGGCTCGGATCTCCTCCGCATCCCGCAGTGAGGTATCGAGCCATCGGTTCCAACGATCTTGCGGAAGGAAGGTCGGCATACGAGAGTGGATCTTTGCTAACTCATCAACCGCTGGTCGTGTTACCAAGGCAGCGCTCTCTCGGATCTCACCTTGTGGATCAACCCAACTCTCCCAAATGCCTGCAAAGGCGAGAGTCCGTTTATCCGCGCGAGAGATATAGAACGGTTGCTTAAAAGGAAAGTCGCCATTTTCTGTTGCCCACTCGTAATATCCATCCGCAGGGATCAAACAACGGCGAGAGCGAAATGCACTTCGGAATGTTGGCTT
>CANGCW010000082.1 GCA_947452525.1 Actinomycetota bacterium | reverse complement strand
CATACGCTCGTTGAGGCGAAGGTCCGCCCATCGGTTATTGCTCAAGCTGTGCTCGAACAGAGTGGTTTGCTGGCAGAGCTCGCAAAGAGTTTTGATCCGCAGGCAGAGTCTCGTACTGAGAACTTAGAAGAACTGGTCTCCGTTGCGACAGAATATGAAGAGGGCGAAGTTATTGAGGGCGAGGAGATCTCACTCTCTGGCTTCCTCGAGCGGGTCTCACTCGTCGCTGACTCTGATCAAATTCCTGATGGAGAAGATCATGGTGGAGTCGTTACGCTGATGACGCTCCACACTGCAAAGGGTCTTGAATTCCCAACGGTATTCCTCACTGGTATGGAAGAGGGAATCTTCCCTCACTCTCGCACTCTTGGAGATCGCGATGAGGTGGAAGAAGAGCGACGACTTGCTTATGTTGGATTAACCCGAGCACGGAAGCGCCTCTACATCACTCGTGCTGAGTATCGCTCTTCATGGGGCGCACCCGCATATAACCCTGCATCACGATTCTTAAGTGAGATTCCAGAGAACGTGATTCAATGGAATGACAGAACCGATCGCATTATGAAGAGCGGCCTCAATACAACAGTGCGCAGCTTCGGCCCACCACCAAAGGCGACCGGCAAGAAGGCCAGCGAGACGATGGCTCTTGCAGTGGGTGATCGTGTGTCTCACGACACATTCGGATTAGGCACAGTAACTGGCACTGCTGGCGAGGGTGACCGTGCGGAGGCGACAATCGACTTCGGTAGCGCCGGTAGCAAGCGCCTCCTACTGAGATATGCCCCGGTAGAGAAGCTGTAGCAAGTGGATAGAATTACCCCACAATATAGCCACTGATGAATCGGGGTAGTAGTGGATCTCTTTGAGTATCAAGCTCGGGATCTATTCGAATCGCATAACATTCCAGTTCTTGCTGGAGCAGTTGCAACGACAGCGGATGAAGCCGCTCAAGCTGCAGAAGTTATGGGCGGACGAGTAGTAGTCAAAGCGCAAGTAAAAATTGGTGGCCGCGGAAAAGCGGGCGGCGTAAAGGTCGCAGAGAACGCAGCAGATGCGAAAGAGAAGGCATCAGCAATTCTCGGTATGGATATTAAGGGACACACTGTCCACAAGGTCATGATTGCTCAGGCAGCGCCAATCGCCGAGGAGTACTACATGGCGATTCTCCTGGATCGCGCAAACCGTAACTTCCTTGTTATGGCATCTGTTGCCGGCGGCATGGAGATTGAAGAGGTTGCACATACGCAACCTGAGAAGCTTGCTCGCGTCGGAATCGATCCCAATGTTGGTATCTCATCTGAACTCGCGCTCGAGATTGTCCGTAAGGGACAGTTCCCTTCAGCAGTTGAGAAAGATGTCGCAGATGTCCTCTTGAAGTTGTGGGCAGCATTTGTTGCTGAAGATGCAACTCTGATGGAGATCAACCCACTCGTAAAGACAGAAGATGGCCGCATCATCGCACTCGATGGCAAAGTTACCCTCGACGATAGCGCTGATTTCCGCCATGCAGATCACGAGGCGCTCGTTGATAAGTCAGCGGCAAATCCGCTTGAGGCAGCTGCGAAGGAGAAGGGCCTTAACTACGTCAAGCTCTCCGGCGAAGTCGGCATCATCGGTAACGGTGCAGGACTAGTAATGAGCACGCTCGATGTCGTTGCATATGCAGGCGAGAAGTACGGCGTGAAGCCAGCGAACTTCCTCGATATCGGTGGTGGTGCCTCAGCTGAGGTTATGGCTAATGGCCTCTCCATCATCCTCGGTGATCCAGAAGTGAAGAGCGTCTTCGTCAACGTCTTCGGTGGAATCACTGCATGTGATGCTGTTGCTAACGGAATCGTTCAAGCGCTTGCGATGCTCGGCGATAAGGCGACAAAGCCAATCGTTGTTCGACTCGATGGAAACAATGTGCTTGAAGGTCGCAGAATTCTTCACGAGGCGGCGCACCCATTGGTGCAACAACTCGACACCATGGATGGCGCAGCTGCTAAGGCAGCAGAATTGGCGGCAAAGTAATGGCAATCTTTATTAACGAGAACTCCAAGGTCATCGTTCAAGGAATGACTGGCTCTGAGGGAACAAAACACACGCGTCGCATGATCGCCTCTGGCACAAATATTGTCGGTGGAGTTACACCAGGTAAGGGTGGCCAGAGCGTTGAGATTGAGGGAAAAACACTTCCCGTCTTTAACTCAGTATCAGAGGCTGTTGCAGCAACAGGCGCAAACGCCTCCGTTGTCTTCGTTCCACCTAAGTTTGCAAAGGCTGCTGTTATCGATGCAATCGATGCAGCGCTTCCGCTCGTTGTAGTTATCACCGAAGGAATTCCAGTGCACGACTCTGCAGCGTTTTACGCATATGCAAAGTCAAAGGGAACTACACAACTCGTTGGCCCTAACTGCCCAGGACTTATCAGCCCTGGTAAATCAAACCTTGGAATTATTCCTGCAGATATCACGGGTCCTGGACGTATCGGTCTCGTATCGAAGTCAGGAACACTTACTTATCAGATGATGTATGAACTCCGTGATTTCGGATTCAGCACGGCTGTAGGTATTGGCGGAGATCCAATTATTGGAACAACGCATATCGATTGCCTCCGTGCATTCCAGGATGATCCAGATACCGATGCAATTGTCATGATTGGTGAGATCGGTGGAGATGCTGAAGAGCGCGCCGCTGCATTTATCGCGGAATATGTCACTAAGCCAGTTGTTGGGTATGTAGCTGGCTTCACCGCACCGGAGGGTAAGACGATGGGCCACGCTGGCGCAATCGTCTCTGGTTCATCAGGTACAGCAGCAGCGAAGAAGGAGGCTCTTGAGGCAGCAGGCGTTGCTGTCGGAAAGACACCTTCTGAAACTGCAGCTCTAATGCGCAAAATCCTTCAGGGATAACTAGGCTTCAACGCTATGGTGCGGCGTATCCTCTCGGTCTCTTTACTTCAGGCCGCGCGGAGCGTCGCACTTACGCTTTTCCCAGCAAGTTTTATCTCCCTCTTTGCCTGGGCGACTGCAGGTAGCGCAACAGGCAATACAACTGATCCGATTCGCGCATCTATCTGGATCTGGCTCGCCGCCCACCAAGTTCCATTTCACCTTGCGATGGGGAAGTTATCGATTCTCCCATTAGGAGCAATTGCCTTTCCTATCTGGGCGATACGTAAATCATTTCCACGGGTTGCCGATAGCCACGCAAAGGTAGAGGGAGCTCGCTTCTTCTTCGCACTCAGTTATGCGCTGATCGCTACCGCTCTCGCCTTTGCTGTGAAGACCGGCTCCACCTATCCAATCTGGTACTTCGCACCTATTTACGCCTTCGTGATCTCATACCTCGCTACCTATAACTTTAGATCCGATGAGGCGAGACATATTCGCTTCGCCTTCCATGTCATCTTGATTGCCTGGGGAGTTGCCAGCATCGTTGTTGCTGCATCGATGGCTGCGCACTGGAATGTGCTTGTTAACCTCGATACTGTCATTGCTCCAGGGATAATCGGGGGAGTTCTCTTCTTTCTCATTCAAGCGCTCTATCTGCCTAACGCTGCGCTCTTTGCAATCTCCTACTTCTTTGGTTCTGGCTTCCATCTCGGCGCTGGAACACTGATCTCTCCAACGCACTTCTCTCTCCATGAGATTCCAGCGTTGCCAGTGTTGAGTGCACTTCCAACAGGTAAGCACCCGCTTCTTGCTTGTGGCGTGGCAGCTCTCTTTGCAATTGCACTTGTTGCTCTGCTTCCAGTGTTACGTGAATTCAAGGGCTTCAAAGCGCGATCTTTCTATTTCATTAGAACATCAATTGCACTGCTTGCCATTCTCGGCGCGCTTGCCTATCTCTCATCGGGTGAACTGCTGACTTCAGCGATGAACCCCATCGGAATTCCACTCGCAAAATTCTTGGAGTATTTCACGGCAGCGTTGCTCGCGAATTATCTGCTCTTCATCACCCTTCCCGCTCTCTACAAGAGATTCTTACAGAGTGAGTAAGCGCATCGTTCTTCTCGCATCGGGGTCAGGCTCACTCGCTGCTGCGATATTTACGAGCGTGCCCCGCGAACACCTAGTGGCATTGATTAGCGATAAGGATGCCCCAGTGCTCGATCGAGCACGTGAGGCGGGAGTGAAGGAGTATTACCTCCCGCTCCAAGGCGATCGTGAAAAATGGAATACCGAACTCTTCAATCTCGTCGAGAGCCTTCGACCAGACCTCGTCGTCAGCGTTGGCTTTATGCGGATTCTCGATAAGCGCTTCGTATCGCATTTCAAGGTGATGAATACCCACCCTGCGCTACTGCCGGCATTTCCTGGGGCACACGCAGTCCGGGATGCGCTAGCTGCTGGCGCAACGCAGACGGGCTCGACTGTGCACTGGGTTGATGAGGGCGTAGATACCGGGCCAATCATTAAGCAGGTCGTTGTACCTGTTCTGCGGGGTGATACCGAAGAGTCATTGCATGAGAGAATTAAGTCTGTCGAACGCGAGCTCATTGTTGAGACGATTCACGGTTTCCTAGAGAGCAAGGTATAGGAATGAGCTCATCAAATATCAAACCCATCAAGCGCGCACTTATTAGCGTCTATGACAAGAGTGGTCTTATTGAGTTAGCAACATCGTTGCATGAGAGCGGTGTTGAGATTCTCTCCACGGGTTCGACAGCGAAGTCAATCGCTGGCGCAGGAATCCCCGTAACTGCGGTCGAGGATTACACCGGTTTTCCCGAGATGATGGGCGGACGTGTAAAGACTCTCCACCCTCGAATCCACGGTGGAATTCTCGCCGATCAAGATAATCCTGAGCATATGGCTGCGATTGCAGGCCATGACATTGCACCCTTTGATTTGATTGTTATCAATCTCTACCCCTTTGCCGAGACGATTGCCTCCACTTCAGATTTTGCTGAGTG
>CANGCW010000081.1 GCA_947452525.1 Actinomycetota bacterium | reverse complement strand
CCAAGTCATACTTAGAAATATTCATAAATTCTTGAGGGTTTGATGAGCCATCGAGAATTACCCCTGAGGTTTCGTTCTCGCCAAAGATTGCTCCCCCACTTACATCGTTGAAGTAGAGAAGATCAACGCCCTTTGCCTGGTACTTGGCCTCCGCGCTCTCTAATCCTAAGGAACCGGTCTGTGCTGCAAAGGCAACAAAAACCTGACCCGGACGACGTTCCGCGGAGAGCGTCGCGATGATGTCAGGATTCTCGACCAGGTTGATCTGAGAATAAGAAGCCTTTGCAATCTTATCTTCCGCTTTCTGCGCAGGTCTTGCATCAGCAACTGCTGCAGACATGATGAGTGCATCGGCTCCCGTTGCCTCCGCTCTGAGAGCCTTAAACATCTGCTCTGCAGACTCAACGCGGATGACTCGAGCACCACGTGGATCAGGTAGAGAGACATTGGCGGAGACGATAGTTACAGATGCTCCTCTATCGAGGGCGGCCTGCGCCACCGCATAACCCTGCTTTCCGCTGGAACGATTACCGATAAATCGAACTGGATCTATCGCTTCACGTGTTCCACCAGCGCTGATAAGAATCTTCATGCCAGATAGATCGCGATCCAGATGGAGTGCCTTCCGGACCTCAATCAGAATCTTTGAGAGTTGCGGGTATCTTCCCAACCCATAGTCATCTCCGGTCATCCGACCCTCATCGGGTTGGATGATGATGAAACCTGCTTCACGTAATATGGAGATATTTCTCTGAACCATGGAGTTCTGGAACATCTCCGGATGCATAGCCGGGACAAGAATCTTAGGTGCAGTACTTGCAAGCACTGTTGCTGATAAAAGATCGTCTGCGCGCCCCTGAGCCAACTTGGAGAGTGTCTCGGCGCTTGCCGGTGCAATAATGATGAGATCGTTCGCGTGCGCCAGCGAGATATGCGGAACAGAGTATGTCTTCTGCCAGAGATCGTCCTGGACTGGATTACCGGAGAGCGCCTCCCATAGGGCCGCCCCAACAAAATTCAACGATGCTCGAGTCGGGACGACCTGGACCGAAGGAGATATTTCAGGAAGTTCTTGAAGGCGACGTAGAAGATCGCATGATTTATATACCGAAACTCCCCCGGTTACACCGAGGAGAATGGAGACTTCTTTTCGCGCCATGCCATACCTACTTTATTGAAAGTATGCGGGAAGATTAGAGAGCGTCAGCCTCTGTTGCTTTAACTTCTAGATTCTCCATGGTGAGAAGGCCTTCGTTAATTTCACGGAGCGCGATGGAAAGTGGCTTATCGTGGACGCGAGTGTCAACAAGAGGTCCAACGTAATCGAGGAGTCCTTCACCAAGCTGTGAATAGTAAGCATTGATCTGGCGGGCACGCTTTGCAGCGTAAAGGACGAGGCTGTACTTAGAGCCAGCCTTGTCAAGGAGTTGATCAATTGGTGGGTTGGTGATTCCGTCCATCGAGTTCATTCAGCAAGGATACCATCTCAGTAATCACCTGATTGACCTCATGATTGATGATAGACCTATCGAATTCGCTCGCAGCGGCCATCTCTTCGCGGGCAAGTTCTAGGCGCGCTGCCCGCCTCTCAGGGCTATCAGTTCCCCGATTTTCAAGCCTGGAGACCAGCTCCTCCCAGGAAGGGGGCGAGATAAAGATAAGGAGGGCATCGCTCTGAGTTGCGCGAATCTGACGAGCCCCAGCGATTTCAATTTCGAGGATGACATTCTTGCCAACCCGTAACCATTGCTCAACGCTATGGGCCGGAGTTCCATACCGGTTACCCGCAAAGGCGGCCCATTCCAGAAATTCACTATTTTCGACCATCTGGTCAAACTTCTCATCCGAATAGAAGAAGTAATCGAAGCCATTCATTTCACCGGCGCGGGGTTCGCGCGTTGTAGCTGAGACGCTTACCACGAAGCGAGAATCGTCGCGTAGGGCCTTGGTGATGGTGCTCTTGCCGACTCCCCCTGGACCAGAGATGACAATGAGGCGCCCTCTCTTCGGTTCAATCTTCGTCAACGAGAGCTCCTCACGCAGGCGCAAAATCTGATGCGGTCCAAGGCCCGCAACTTTACGGGTTGACGAGATTTTAGCGCGTTCCATCAGGATTTCAGCTTTCACGGTGCCGACGCCCGGCACAGCACCAAGAAGATCTTTAACGCGCATTCCAGAAACAATTGGGTCGCCATCATTAATAACGTCAAAGATTGTTAACGAGCCTGATTTGACCGCCTCTTTAACCGCAGCCCGCTTCCGCCTCGCCTCGATCGATTTTGTTGTGGCAAGCGTGCGTTGCTCCGCACTTAACTGCGGTGGTTGCGCGGACATTATGCGAGCGAATTCGCAATCTCTGCGGCTTTTTCGCGCATCGCCGTTAGCGAATCATCAGAACCGTGGGCGTAAAGCGATGTGATGGGGCGCCCGATGACGAGATGGGTAGATCCCGCTGCGATCGCATCTGCCGGAGTCATGACGCGCTTCTGATCACCAGCATCACTGCCTAGTGGTCGAACACCTGGAGTAATGATGGAGACCGCTGGTGCGACTTCACGAATAGCAGAGACCTCAAGTGGCGAACTGACGATCGCAGCCGCACCGGCGTTAACGGCGTTAAGAGCCATCTTCTGGGCGATCTCTGTAGGTGTGCCCGAAAAACCTAGGTTCGGAAGCTCAGAGGCGGATAGCGACGTAAGGACGGTTACAGCTGTGATGCCAATCTTGGGATTGACCTTCGCTGCTCGTTCAATCATCTCGAAGCCACCGGAGGCATGCACCGTCAAGAAGCGGGGTTCGTGGTGTGCGACGACGCGAACTGCAGATTCCACGGTGTTCGGAATGTCGTGGAGTTTGAGGTCGAGAAAGAGATCGAAATCTGCAACTTTACGTAAGCGATCTAGCCCAGCACTTCCAAAGGCTAAGAAGAATTCGAGGCCAACTTTAAAGGTAGGAATGACAGAGTGAGTTGCCTCAATCCATTTCTCCGCTACTTCGATCTCATTTGTATCAAGGGCTAGGATGAGTGGGTTCATTACTGCTCCGCTCTATGGGCATAACTAACTGCATCTGAGAAATTAGAGAACCCGCGCTCAATGAGCAATTGCTCGAGCTCAGATTTAATACGGATTGCGGCCTGAGGGTCTCCGAATGTTGCTGTACCAATAGATACAGCTTGAGCTCCGGCTAGAACGAATTCGAGAGCATCCTGTCCGCTCGAGATTCCACCCATACCAACGATCGGCAGATGTGGGAGTGCTTCACGCACTTGATACACAGCGCGCACTGCCACTGGGCGGATAGCAGGGCCTGAGAGTCCACCAGTCTTTTGAGCAAGTCTTGGGCGCATTGTCCGGGTATCAATAACCATACCTAAGAGAGTATTGATGAGTGCAACGCCATCGGCACCTGCATCTGCAACTGTACGAGCAATCTGCACGATATCCGTTACATCCGGTGAGAGCTTTGCAATGATCGGTAGATCGCCACCAACATTGCGACGTACCGCCTCCATCGCAGCGCGGGCAGTATCAGGGTGACAAGAGAAGACAAGTCCACGGTTCTCGACGTTAGGACAGGAGATGTTCACTTCGATGCCAACAACACCGGGTTGCGTTCTAATGCGACGAGCAAGAATTGCGTAATCTTCAACGGTTTCACCAGCAATACTGACAATAGTTCGAGCACCTTGCTGGTGAAGCCATGGGAGATCATTCTCAATGAAGAGTTCGAGACCTGGACCTTGAAGTCCAATAGCGTTGAGCATGCCACTTGGAGTCTCGGCCATACGAGGTGTAGCGCGACCGCTCCGTGGTTTAAGCATGATGGATTTGGTAACGATTGCGCCAAGTTCGGTGATGGGAAAGAATTGGGCGAGTTCTTTACCCGAACTTGCGCAACCACTTGCGGTAAGAATCGGATTCGGGAGCGAAGTTGGCCCGATGGATGTGCTGTAATCAAAGGCAACGGTCATAGCGCACCCCAGACTTCGCTCGGAACTTTGCGTCCGGTATTCCACAAGATATCTGAACCCTCCATGACGGGTCCCTCGATACAAGTTCGCACCATTCGCGCAATGCCATCTTCGCCGCGAACAGGAAGCACACATGTCATGCAGACACCAATCCCGCAGGCCATAGACTCTTCGACAGCACATTGATGTTGAAGTCCATATTCCGCCGCTATCTGAGTGACCGCTTCAAGCATCGCCATTGGTCCGCAGGAGTAAATGATCTCGATATTGTTCTTCTCAATAATTTCAGGAATAACCGAACTGACCATCCCCTCAAGTCCAAGTGAGCCATCATCGGTCGTAAAGATCATTGAGTTCGTTGAACGCTTGCCCTCTTGGGGCGCATAAATCTTCGAAGCGGTACTTGCACCAAGAACCATATCGACGTTGCATTGCTTCGCCTTGAGCGCCTCAGCCAAACCGAAGAGAGGCGCAGAGCCATATCCCCCACCAACGAGTAGAGCATTGACAGGATTTACCGGAATACCAAAGGCCTTGCCGAGAGGAAGGATTACATCAATCATGGAATGAATCGGCGCGCTACATAACCATTTACTTCCAGAACCGTGTGGCGCAACAACTAGCTCAACGATTCCACCATCGAGTGGATCCATGCTTGATTTATAGATAGCGAAGGCGCGACGGAGAACCATGCGTGAATCCTCGCCACCAACAGCTACAGCCACAAAGTTTCCAGGCTTAATGAGTTGAGCGATCTCACCCACTGTGAGAGTAATGTGGTGGTATGCGCCAACCTTCTTATTGCTAATAATTTCAGCAGAGATCTGCTTTGCGCGCTTGTTGATCGAGGACATCTACTTCCCTCCTCTACCCGTAAGTGCTTGCCACTTTTGAAGTGATTTCACAGAGAATGGACGACCCTTCATCTCACCAATTCCCGCGACAGCTGCCTTGAATCCAGCAATCGTCGTAATAATAGGTATCGAGCGCTGCACACTCGCAGTTCTTATCAGCCAACCATCTT
>CANGCW010000080.1 GCA_947452525.1 Actinomycetota bacterium | reverse complement strand
TGTGATCTTGCGAGTAACAAACTCATGTCCGCGGCGTTCACCTTCGTGATTGAAGAGAATTCCGCAGGCAACGAACATGTTGTAGGCCTCGCGATAATTCACAGATGCGTAATGTGCGAAAGTCTTTGCAACTCCATAAGGAGAGCGTGGATGGAAAGGCGTCTCTTCAGTCTGTGGCGTCTGGCGGACTCGACCAAACATCTCAGAGCTTGATGCCTGATAAATCTTTGTCTTCTCAGAAACTCCCGTTAGACGCGCTGCCTCAAGGAGACGAAGCGCGCCAAGGCCGGTGATATTTGCCGTCAACTCAGGCTGTTGAAAGGAGAGACCGACGAAGGAGATCGCCGCGAGGTTATAGATCTCATCTGGCTTTGTCTGATGGAGGATTGATGCGAGGCTACTTGAATCGGCAAGGTCACCGCGAAGAAGTTGTACATCAGGAAATTCTGCAAGGACATGATCAGATTGATCATTGCGTTGTCCATTGACCATTCCATAGACGGTGTAATTCTTCTCGAGCAGTAACTTCGCAAGATGCATTCCATCTTGACCGGAGATACCTGTAATGAGCGCGCTCTTTTTGGAACTCACTGTCATTCTCCTCGCTCTTCTTTTCTTGGAGCCTCAGGCCGGGATTGAACCGGCGACCTGCCCATTACGAGTGGGCTGCTCTACCACTGAGCCACTGAGGCGAGTTGGTCGCTTCACATCATTAACTGATGTTGACGCGACCTCCGTTGACAACAAATGAGACGGCAACGATTCCGCTCTCGCCATCATTTGTTGCAGGATCTACATACTCAGTCTCAACGCCGGTAAGCGCTGAATCAATCTCATCTTTAAACCATGAGTGTCCGAGTTGATCGTTTGTTGAGATCTCGATCTTCTCGATCTTCGCCGCAGCCTTTCCATCTTGTGATGGATGTGATGGTGTGAGCCACTGGATAAAGAATGGGAGATCTGGAGATTCTGCAATCTCCTTTACGCCGATCTGCTTCCACTCAAGCTCTGTGCCATCTGGGCGCTTGCGATGTCCGTCGACTGCAGGACGATCAAACTTTGTTGCGATAGGCGTGATGTCCTCTGTTGAGAAGACCCAGGTGAGCCATCCGCCGCCCTCATTCGCCTTCTTTGTTACTGCCTTGCCCCACGGGGTTGATTCAGCAGCAGGGTGATCGAGTGGGCAGACAACTTCAATGTATTGGCCGTTAAGAAGTGGCGCTGTGAAGTTACGAGTACCGAAGCGAGGGTGGATTCCACCATCTTGGAACGCTGTGCCGATCTGGGATCCGATTCTCTGGACTACATCAGAGATCTGATCGTGGCTAGCGACATAGGAGACGTGATCTAAACGCATAGGGAAATAATGCCCTATGCGGAGCACTGCTTTTTACCACTTCCGCCTGCGGGAAGGGTGCTGGCGAGAAGATATGCGTCAACGGCAGAGTCGATACAGGAGTTTCCACGGTTGTGGCCGGTATGGCCATCGCCATCGTAGGTGAGGAGGGTGGAGCGGGTGAAGTCGGCGTGGAGGCTCTCCGCCCATCGGTACGGGGTCGCTGGGTCCCGCGTGACGCCGATGACGAGAATCGGTGGCACGGTCGCGAGCGATGAATAATCCTTAAGAACCTGCGGCTTCGCCTTCCAGTAGCGGCATGAGAGAGAACTAAATGCCAGGTAAGGGCCGAATGTGGGGGCTACTTTTGCAAAGTAGGTACGGTCTGCATACATCTGCTCAGGAGTTCTACTATCGACAAAATCTAAACACGAAATAATCTCAGAGATATCGTTCTGATTACTCTCATATCTTCCATTGCTCGATCTCTGATAATAACCATCAGAGAGAGCGAGTAACTCGGTGGGATTCTTCCGCTTGATAGCCCCACGGAGAGCACTTGTGAGATCGGGCCAGCCAGTGCCGTTGTCGTAAAGCGTGCTGGCGATACCGGTGATTGCATAACTCTCTGTGAGGTAGCGACCATTACCTGCCGCCATCGGCTTCTTACGAAGTGCTGTTAAGAATTTATCGATGGCAGATTTTGTAAATTCTTTATTTGCCTTCAGATATGCATCGAGTGCAATCTCAAAGCCCTTTGCCTGATAGAGCGCTTGATTACGGACTGACTCCTTCGGATCCATGGCGCCATCGAGCACCATTCGTCCAACCTTTGTAGGGTAGAGCGCTGCATAGAGTGTTCCTAAGAATGTTCCATAACTCTTACCCAAGAAGTACAACTTCTTCTCGCCGAGAATGGTTCGGAGCAACTCCATATCTTTTGCTGATTCGAGTGTTGAGTAATGTCCGAGGCGCGATCCCGTCGCCTTCGCACATGCATTCGCTAGCGACTTGGATGATGCGACAAGCGCGGCGAGTTCTGCCTTTGAATTTACCGTTCCATCACCCGCAAGGAGCGCATCTTCTGCCTTATCGGAGAGGCAACGGATTGGCTCAGATTGGCCAACTCCACGCTCATCAAAGCCCAAAATATCGAACTTCTCGTAGATTGCCTTACTCACAATAGATGTTGCTGCTGCTGCATATTCCATAGCTGATGCCCCGGGACCACCTGGATTTACAAAGAGGGTACCGATGCGCGCTGAGTTTGATGTGGGGCGGCGCAATACGCGGAGTGTGAAGTGATCCGCTGTGACATTCGCGTAATCAACCGGAACAGTGAACGTTCCACATTGAAATCCATCGGAGCAATTACTCCAGGCAATCCGCTGATTTTCGTATGTGCTTAACGTCGTTGCTGCATGTGATTTAGCGGAGACAAGAAAGAAGAGCAGGAATGTGAAGACTATTCCAATGGCAACTCTCTTGATGAAGCGTTGACTCATCATGGCGCGAGCGAGACCATCATCGCCTCAAGGGTGAGGAGAGGCGCGGCGTTAAAACCAAGATTCTTACGTGCTTTAAGGATTGCCTCCATCCGACCGAGCGTGGACTCTGCCGTCGTATGTTGGGCGTACTTATTGATCCAATCAATCATGTCAATATTAATCAGCTCATCTGTCGAACCGCTCTGCACAAGGAGAACATCGCGATAAAAAGTTGCGATATCAAGGAGTGCGCGGTCGAGATAATCGCGAACCATACGTGTCTGACGCGACTTCTGTTCTTTCTCCAGTTCTTTAACTGCTTTGCTTCCACCAGCTGAAAGTTTTGATCCTTGCTGTCCCCACGCCTCTTTCAGCGCCTTCAGCTCTCGCTCGTTCTTCTCTTCAGCGTCGAGGGTCGCTTGTTCCTTTGCGGAGTCAACAAGTTTTCCCGCCGCGTTGAAAGCGCTCGCGATATCCGAAATTGTTACTGCTAACTTCACTGCATCACTTCGGAGATTTCGCGCAGTCTCACTATTCACTAGATAACGTGCACGACCGATATGGCCTTGTGATGCGCGTGCTGCAAACTCTGCCTGGTGCGCTGATGCACCTTCGCGTTGAAGTAGGGCGCTGACCGCAGAAACCGATGGGGTACGAAGGAGAAGGTTGCGGGTACGTGATCGGATTGTGGGAAGGACATCGCTCAGCGTTGGGGCACAGAGCAACCAGATGGTGCGCCCGGATGGCTCCTCAATCGCCTTAAGAAGGGCGTTAGCTGCTGACTCCGTAAGGCGATCGGCATCCTCCATCACGATAATGCGATATTTAGCGACCGAGGCTGACCATGAAGCCCGGGTAAGCAGCTCGCGGACCTCATCAATCTTGATGGAGAGCCCTTCAGTACGGAGTAGCTCCACATCGGCATGCGCACCGTTCTGCGCGGTTCGGCAATCAACGCATGCACCACATCCGCCCTTGGAGCAGACGAGTGCGGCTGCAAAGGCGAGTGCTGCATTACTTCGTCCTGAACCTGGTGGACCCGTAAAGAGCCAGGCGTGAGTCATATCTTGTGATTCATCCTCATCGTTGCTCGCCGCAACAACCGCTGCCCGGAGGATTGCAACTGTCTCATCCTGATCAATGAGAGAGTCGAAGATATCCATACTTACTTCTGATTCTTCTTCAATAACGGCAGGAGGTCTACTCGCTCTTTAATCTGAGCATGGATTGCTTCCACGCTCTGTGTTGCATCAATTACTGCATATCGTTCAGGATCAATATTTGCGAGGTTAAGAAATTCGCGGCGTACTCGTTCATGGAATGCGAGCGGCTCCGATTCAAGGCGATCTTGCGAATCTAGTCGTCCGAGGCCAATCTCTGCCGGAATATCCATGATGAAGGTAAGTGTTGGCGTGAGGCTCTCCGTCGCCCAACGTGAGATACGAGCGACTTCAGCTGGTTGGAGAACGCGACCCGCACCTTGATATGCAATAGACGAATCGAGATAACGATCGGTAATGACAACTTCACCACGTTCAAGTGCTGGGCGTATGACTGCGAAGACGTGGTGTGCGCGATCTGCTGCATACATCAACGCTTCGGCGCGTGGACTAATTACCCCGGTCTCATTTGCTAAGAGAATCTGGCGGAGTTGAACTCCAATGGGGCTGCCACCTGGTTCGCGAGTAAGAACAACTTTCTCGCCGATGCTCTCGAGATATTCACCGAGCATCTTTGTCTGTGTTGATTTTCCAGAACCCTCTCCTCCTTCAAAGGAGATAAAGATTCCTGCGTGCGATGCACCCGTGATTCCGCCTAGCTCACCGCGGAAGGCATTGCGAATATCTGACCACAATGAAATGGAAGGACGATCTTTCATTCGATGGTAACTAATGACACCAACGACGGTGCCAATAATGCCGGCCAATAGCAGTGTAAATGCAGCGCCGTTATATGTAACGGTGTAATCGCTGTAATGGAATGAGTGACGACCAATCGCTGCGGCGACCACTGGGGAGATCGCTAAAACCATTACCAGGCTTATGCGAATCAGTGATTGGACGAAAGCGAAGATTCGTCCGCGCATCTCATCTTCAACTTCAAGACCCAACATCGTAAATCCGGTAACCCAGCTCAGTCCAGCAAATGCACCCAAGATAATGGTGACGATGAGCGCCAGCACCAGATTGGTAATGGTTGAGAGC
>CANGCW010000079.1 GCA_947452525.1 Actinomycetota bacterium | reverse complement strand
GGAATTCCAGCTTTCTCCGCCGCTTCACCAGCGACGAGTGAGAGCACCTTCGCGCCCTTACCTGTGTAGTTGCTATCAAAGGCGACGCCTAAGAATGGGCGAGCGGCTTGATGATTGGGATTGGTAATAATCTCGGTATAGACGCGCTTCGCCTCGTTAATCGGAATCGCAAAACCGAGTCCAATATTGCCCGCTTGCGCTGTGGTGCCGGAGTTAGTGGAGGCGATTGCGGAGTTAACGCCGATGATATTTCCAGAGGCATCAGTAAGTGCGCCACCGGAGTTACCAGGATTGATTGCCGCATCTGTCTGAATCGCATCAACATACGAGTTAACGCCACCTGTTTGTTGTGTGGTTACTGGGCGATTAAGAGAGGAGATAATTCCCGTTGTTACGGTTCCAGCTAAACCGAGAGGCGAGCCGAAGGCAATGACGGGATCTCCAATTGCAACCGCCGATGAGTCACCGATAGAGATGGTAGGAAGGTTGCCCTTCGCTACTTTGAGAACAGCGAGGTCGTAATTCACATCGCGACCGACGATTGATGCATCGAGTGAATCGCCGTTATTCAGCTCGATGGCGACTGTTCCACCACCATTCATTGCAGCATCAATCACGTGGTTATTTGTAAGAATGTATGAATAGCTAGAGGTACTCTGAATGATGGATCCCGAACCAGTATCGCCTCCGGATGGTGTTGTCACATCAACGGTTACAACTGCTGGAGATACCTTGGCGACGATCGCTTTGATTGAACCCTGCCCACTTGCAAGAGTGATTGCGCTACGCGCTGAGGAGCATGTTCCATTCTTGCTTTGATATAGCGCGCCAGTGCGGTTATCGGAACAGAGAACTGCGCTCGATGAAGAGATAGTTACGGCTGCCGTTGCTATACCGCCCACCGTCATTGCGCCTGCAACAAAACCTAGGGTGACCTTTGCAAACGTATTCGTAATTTTCATCCGTTCAACCTTTCATCAGTGCTTGGGGAGAACCTTCTACTGTGGAGAATCTAACGACATCTGCCTTGGAGTCAGGCTAACCCTTCCTAAGAGTTATCTGAGAGTTGCATCATCCAGACATCCCGGACGAAGAGTGGAGCGATGATCAAGACCAGTGCGATACCAGCGAAGATCTTGAGCGCTGTAGGAATCCCCACCCATTCGCTCAGGGGCGCAGCAAGCATCAGGCCAAGTGGGCGGAAGAGGAGCGAGCCCATTCCATCAAAGGCAGAGACCCGTGAGAGCGCCTCCTTCGGAACCATCGTCTGAAGCGCAGTACCCCAGATTGCACCCCAGAGATCGAGTGAGATTCCCCAGAGAAAGGCGAAGAAGGAGATTGCTGCAATCGACATCGGCCCAATAAGTGACGCGATGTAGAAGACGACCGAGAAGGTGCTGAACATCAAGAAGCGCATTGGGTATTTCGGGTGGTACCTCATCGCAATCAACGATCCAGCGAGGAAACCTACTGATTCGAAAGAGAGAACAATCGCCCATGATGATGCGCCATGGAATTTCTCTTTTGCGATGAGTGGTCCAAGGACATTCTCCGCGCCAGCCCAACACATCACGATAAAGGAGAAGGCGCCAACGATGATGACGATCCAGCGGAAGGAGAGGAAGACTCTCCAACCATGTAGAAGATCATCCATAACTGACTGTGACTCGCCAGCAGGAGTTGGTGTGAGATGGCGGAATGTTGCAATCATCAGACCGTTGATAATGAATGTGAGTGCATCAATGATGAGCGCTGTTGTCGAACCGAGTGAGGAGATAATCACTCCACCAATAGCTGTGCCACCGATAATCGCAAGATTTGATGCAAATTGAACGACGGAGTTTCCGCGTTGCAACTCCTCCTCGTTGATAATTGAGGGAATCACGCCAGTAAGTGCCGGCCAGAAAAGCGCCCACGTTATTCCAAAGAAGATATTGACCGCGAGCATGAGTGCGAGTGGGACGTGGCCAGTACTGAAGTAATACGCCTGAATGAGAAGTGCTGCACCGCCTGAAATATCTGTGAGCGCCGCAACGCGAATTCGCCCGTAGCGATCGGCTATCACTCCGCCGAGTGGGCTGAAGACGAGGAAGGCGATCATGGTTGAACCGAGGACGATTCCCACTTCACTCGCGCTCCCACCCTTGAGGTGGAGGATTCCAAAGGTGAGGGCGATGGTGCCCATGCCATTTCCGAAGTTAGATATAAAACGGGCAGCGAGATACCTCTTGAAGTAACGCCTTGAGAGAATCACTCGAAGAGAGGACATCGTTAATTACTTCTTGCCTTCAATATCTGAGATGACGCGGTGGATATCTCGCGCCAACTCTTTTAACTCGGCGAGCTCCTGTGTTGCGATAGCGCGAGCCTCTTTCGCTAACTCGAACTCACCCAGGCTTGCTGTGTGGGTCTCAGTGATCTTCTGCTCAACATTTGCTGAGGATGCGTTCTGCCCCACCATAATGATGGAGAGGAGAACGAGCTGGAGAAAGGTCTGAGCAATCCAGGAGACGATAGTGATGGCGTTTCTACTAGCGATAGCTTGTGGCAGAGAGATGAGGGCAATCGCAGCGAAGATGTAGGCACACCACATGGTGGCCACGCCTGAGGTGATTCTCTTCGCTAACCGCGTATTAAATTCGCTGACTCTGCTCATGTTGTGAGTTTAATCGAGAAGGGGTGGGGGCGGTATCATTTACCAAATGCGCAGTAGAACAACTAAGACATTTGCGGTCCTCTCCGTCGGCACAGTATTTCTCTCTGCCGTGCTCTTTGCTGGAGTTCGCTTCACTGGTGGCGCCTTCCTCCGTTCCAGCGCTCTCAAAGGCACCGCAAAGTCAGTACATGGCGATACCAACATCCTTCTCATCGGCCTAGATTCACGCCGCGACAACAACGGAAATGATCTCCCACGCAAACTTCTCGATTTGATGCACGTCGGTTCAAGTAGCTCTATCGGCGGCTACAACACCAATACTTTGATCCTGATTCACATTCCTGCCGATGGCAAGAGCGCCGTAGCTGTCTCCATTCCTCGCGATGACTACGTCAATGTTCCTGGTCAAGGAATGAAGAAGATTAAAGAGGCATATGGTTACGCGAAGTACATGAAGGAGACCGAGCTTTACAAGCAAGGTATCCGTGGAGCAGCGCTCGAGGCTCAGAGCCGTGAGGCAGGACGCACTGCAACAATCGCAACCGTTACTTCTCTCTTTAATGTCCCAATCGACCACTTCGCTGAAGTGAATCTCGTCGGCTTCTACGATCTCGCAACCGCACTCGGTGGTATTCAGGTCTGTCTCAACCGCGCGGTGAATGATCTCCAATACTCCGGCGCAGTATTTCCTGCAGGACTCCAGACCATCTCTGGCGTAGATGCGTTGAAGTTTGTTCGTCAGCGCCATGGACTTCCTAATGGCGACCTCGATCGCACACACCGCCAACAAGCCTTTATCACTGGTGTTATTACCAAGTTTAGAAGTCAGGGAATCTTCGGTGATCTCTCTAAGCTCAACGCGTTAATGAAGGTTGCGAAGAAGGATGTCGTCATCGATGCCGGCTTCGATGTACTTGGATTCTTGCCTCAGGCGAAGGCGCTTACCGGTGGAAAGATCAAGTTCAATACCCTTCCGATTGAGGGTTATGCGATGCGTAACCGTCAGAGTGTTAATCTCGTCGACCTACCCACAATTCAGAAGTTTGTTCATGATCTCTTCTATCCTGCGCCTGTTATCAAGGCGACTGGAACCGCAACGCCATCGGCAACACCTAAGCCAAAGGCGACGAAGTTTAATTACGCTCACCTAGCCAACGGTAAGGCCGTTGATGGTGGCACAATTCCTTGTGTGAACTAAGAGATGTTTAACGGGCTGCTCGCACTCTTCGTTGGTGCGCTGACCGCGCTCCAATCACGACTCAATGGTCAACTCTCCAAAGATATTCATAATGGAATCGCTGCTGCCGTCATCTCATTTCTCTCTGGCTGGCTGATCCTCTGGTTCCTCTGCTTTGCCTTTAAAGATGAGCGCGAAGGCCTAAAGGCGCTTTATAAGGGTTATCGCACTCGCCAACTCGGTTGGTGGGAGTTAATTGGCGGAATGGGTGGCGGCTTCTTCGTTGCAACTCAGAGTGGCGCTGTTCCGATCATCGGAGTAGCAATCTTCACGATCGCCACAGTGGGTGGCCAGACTGTTGCATCGCTAGTAGTGGATAAGTTGGGCATCAGTCCAAGCGGAAAGAAGCAGATTACGGCGCCACGCGTCTTTGCTGCGGTAATGACGCTCTTCGCCGTGACAGTTGCGGTCTTTCCCAAGTTATCGAATGGAAACTTTAAAGCGCTGCCGGTGATCTTCGCCGTTACCGTCGGCGTAATCGTCGCATTCCAACAAGCACTTAATGCTCGCGTCAATGTTGTAACTCGTCGTCCACTTGCAACCGCATTTCTCAACTTCTTGATGGGAACTATCGTTCTTCTGATCGCACTTGCAGTGAACTTGGCAAATGGCGGAAGTATCGGACCCCTGCCACATAGCTTCTGGGTTTACACCGGTGGAACAATCGGATTGATCTTCATCTCGACATCAGCTCATGTGGTTAAGTCACTCGGAGTCTTAAACTTCGTACTCTTCAGCGTCACGGGTCAACTCACTGGTGCGCTTCTACTTGATTGGCTCGCCCCTGCTGCGAATACAACGGTGAGCGCTAATCTCATCTTCGGAACCGTGATTACCCTCGGATCTATCGCTATTAGTCGCTACTTTGATGGTTCCCGTCGCCTCGGTAAAGGGGCATAATTTAGCCATGCCAAAGATCTCCGCTCCAACGATTGGCGAGCACCGCGAACTACGTCGCGGACAACTCATCAATGCGGCGATGGAGCTTGCACTGACTGAAGGTGCACAGGCGGTAACGGTTGCTGCGGTCGCGGCGAAGGCGGGTTTAGCACGTACATCTATCTATGAATATTTCGCCAGCTCGGCAGATCTCGTCGCAGATCTCGTTATCGAGGAGCTTGCTTCTTACACGCATCGCTTAAGTGATGCGATTAAAGGGGCAGATGAGCCCTTTGAGAAGATAGAGAAGTGGAT
>CANGCW010000078.1 GCA_947452525.1 Actinomycetota bacterium | reverse complement strand
GTTGGTGACTTTGTTTTCTCATCACGGAGAACGGTGAGTTTATGAGTGATGAGCGGATGATTGGCGACGTGAATTTTCACAACCCCTACCTTAGTTGACCTTCGCAGGCTTGTCGCGTGCCTCTTTAGGTGTCACTATGGGGTATGGCTACCGACGAAGACTCCGCCGATCTCGGGATATTCGGGATAATTGCATGGCACGAAGAGGGGCGTTGGAACGCAGCCGAGTTAGATGAGCCAGATGACATTGGCGAAATCATCGAGCGGCTCAAGTCACAGAATACAAATGGCGGCGCGATTGCGCTGATCTCGGTAGAAGATGAGTTCTTCGTTGTTGCACGTTCATTGGGTCAACACCAACAGTTGATGGTGAGCGATATTACCTACGCGCTTGAATATGACCTCGTTGCAGATATCGTCGACATTCTCGATCTGCCATTCCCAGAAGAGAGTGATGACTCACAACCTGGTGGCGATATTGATCTCCTTACTGATCTTGGAATGAATGCGATGGAACTTGAAGCGCTTGCGAGCGACTCCGAGCTCTATCCAGATGAACAAATTCTTGCCATCGCTGCGCGACTTGGATTTGGAGAGCTCGCGGAATCACTCATTGAGGATGTAGATGGCGATTGATTACGACGTTGCAATGCGTAAAGCGCTTGCAATTGCAGTTGATGCAAAGGCTTCAGGTGATGTACCTGTTGGTGCAGTTGTATTAAATGAGTCCGGTGAAGTTATTGGATCAGGTCATAACCTGCGAGAGGCAGAGCACGACCCCACTGCACATGCAGAAATTGTTGCAATCCGCGAAGCAGCCGAGAACCTTGGCTCATGGCGGCTAGATAACTGCACCATCGTTGTGACGCTAGAACCATGCGGCATGTGCGCGGGGGCGATTGCACAATCTCGCCTCTCTCGCGTCGTCTTTGGCGCATGGGACGAGAAGGCCGGCGCTGTTGGCTCAGTGTGGGATTTACTCCGCGACCCCCGTGCGCCCTTTAAGGTGGAGGTTATATCCGGAGTACTCGCCGATGAGTGTGCTGATTTATTGAAAGAGTTCTTCGAGAGTTTTCGCTGATACCGCTCTTTGGTATCGTCACCCTCGGTGGCGTGTCTGAGCGGCCTAAAGAGCACGCCTCGAAAGCGTGTGTGGGGGAAACTTCACCGTGGGTTCAAATCCCACCGCCACCGCCAGTTAGAGAACGATCTCGTAACTTGGGTTGAGGATTGTTAGTACGCCATCAGTCTCGCCCACCATGCCCTCGGCACAGATAGTTGAGCCGACATCGAGTCCTACAACTTCGCGGCGACCTAAGAATTGCAGTGTAATTCCGCCACTCTTATCCCAGATCTCGATATCAACGCGAGGCGCTCCACCAGATGGGGCGGTGCGGATGGATGCAACAGTTCCGCGTACGTGTGCACGCTTTCTCCATACCGCGCTTCCGATAGGAATGAGATTTTCCTCGTAGTGCTTCACCTCTCCTACCTCAGCAGGAACGATCGGTGCAGCCGGCGCCTTCTTTACCGGCTTAACTTCGGCCTTAACAGTTGGCGCAACGAGATGTGATTCACCAGAGATGATGGACTCAACGTCGAACGGAACAATCGTCGCCACAACGCGAGCGAGCTCAGAGATAGGACGCGCAATATCTTCAGCGGTCTGATCATGCAGTAGTCGACCAAGGAATCGCGAGTAGGAACGACGCGGTAATAGCAGAGTGAGCTCAACATCAGGAGAGGCCGTTACGCGAGTTGCATATTCAAGCGCCGCATTGGGAAGGCGACGATCAGGGCAATCGATAAATTCGATGGGAACATCGCTGAGCGCAGCATTCTTCGCCCACGCCTCTTTAATTCCATCTGCGCGTTGATCATCAATCACAAAGTGAACAGCGGTCAACTTGCGAGGCTTCAAACTTCGCGCATAACGAACGCTTCCAACGGTTGCGATATCTACGGAGTCAACGAGGACTGCAACATCGTGGCGCGTAATAGATGTTGCACGTGAATCATGTTCACGAACACTTAGAGCTGCTTGCTCACGACGGTACTGGCGATTCAATCGATGCAATCCAGCCGTGGCGATAGGAGTAATTGCAAGAATTACCCACGCACCTTCAGTGAACTTTACGATTGCGAAGATAATGATGATCGCAGTTGAGACAACACCAGAGACCCAGTTAACGATGAGCTTATAGACCCAGCCCTTACCCTTGTTTGTAAGTGCTCTACGACCCATTCCGAAACCAACGAGTGCGAAGCCGGTAAATACACCGAGTGCGTAGAAGGCGACGAGATGGTTTACAGAGCCACCGGTAATAAGAACGAGGAAGAACGCACCCGTTGCAAGGACGATGATGCCATTCGAAAATGCGAGACGGTGGCCGCGCTTAGAGAACTGACGCGGCAAGAAGCCATCATTTGCAACGAAGTTCACGAGGTATGGGAAGCCACTAAAAGCAGTATTGGCACCTGTTATCAGGATTAACATCGTTGCACCCTGGACGAGGTAGAAGCCGATATTGCCAAATGTTCCGCTACCCAGCGTTGCGTGGGCAATCTGCGAGATCACAGTAGGTGTACCGGTCTCATAAGGCGTGGCATAAGTGCGGTGTGCAAAGTAGGAGACGCCAAAAACGAGCGAACCAAGAATCATCGACATGATGACGAGCGTCTTGCGTGCGTTGACACCCTCTGGTGCGCGGAAGAGTGAGACGCCATCAGAGATCGCCTCAAGGCCCGTGAGTGATGATCCACCGTTAGCAAAGGCTCGGAGAAGAATAAAGATTGCCGCGAAGTTCAGTAACCCCTTGGAATGTCCAATCGCAACTGCGCCATTAAGTGCGTGCGGATCAAATTGTGGAAGTGTGCCATTTATCAAGCGATAGATGCCTGAGGTAAAGACAAGGACCAAGCTCAAGATAAAGATATAAGTCGGAAGTGCGAAAGCGGCACCAGCTTCTTTAACGCCGCGGAGGTTTCCATATGTAAGGAGTGCGATAACGGCGAGCGTCATCCATACCTTCCACGGTTGCAACGAAGTGAAGGTCGAGATAATTGCATCGATACCTGCCGAGGATTGAATCGCCACCGTCACGATGTAATCGAGCATCAAGGCAACAGCTGCAATCTGAGAGAAGACTGGGCCCAAGTTATCGCGCGACACAACGTAGGCGCCGCCTGATTTGGTGTAGACCTGCACAACTTCGCGATACGAGAAGGTAACAATGACAAGAACAGCGAGAACGATTGCTGTCATTGGCATCAAGATATTAAATGCGGCGAGACCAAAAGCTGGAAGAAGTGCCAAGAGAATCTGCTCTGAGCCGTAGGCCGATGAAGAGATGCAATCGGATGACAAGATTCCAAGTGCGAAGGTCTTGCTCAACCGTTGGTGCGAGAGTGAGTGGCGGTTCAACGGATTACCGAGGAGCGCCTTCTTCACCTTGTATGAGAAAGGATCCTTCAGGTGCGCATGCTCACCGAGTACTTGAGGTGCGGGCGCGTTATCGCTCCATGTCTGTGGCACGTGGGTTCCTATTCACCGTAATTGCTTGAGTCTCTACTAGAGCGCTCATTTTATCTACCTACGCGGGCGTATGCTTAGGCTCATGGAGTTTAAAACCGACCTTTATATAGATGGCGCATGGGTAAAAGGCGATGGATTGCTCGATGTGCACGATCCGAGCACAGGTGCAGTCATTACCCAGGTTGCCACCGCTGGCGAGAAGGAGTGCGACGCTGCGGTTGAGGCCGCCCACCGCGCCTTCCCCGCTTGGTCGAAGACCGCTCCCCGCGTTCGCGCTGAGATTCTCCGTAAGGCCTTCGAACTCGTGGTCGCTGAGGCAGATCACCTCGCAACTCTCATCTCGATGGAGAATGGCAAGGTCTTCACCGATGCAAAGGGTGAGGTCCTCTACGCAGCAGAGTTCTTCCGTTGGTTCTCCGAGGAGACCGTCCGTACCCCAGGCGACTTTAGAAAGTCACCGAGTGGAGATAAGCGCATCCTCGTTACTCACCAACCTATTGGTGTCTCACTCCTTATTACTCCGTGGAACTTCCCTGCTGCGATGGCGACCCGAAAGATTGGTCCTGCACTCGCCGCCGGTTGCACAATGATTTTGAAGCCAGCGGGAGAGACTCCGCTTACTGCGCTCGCTCTGATGGATATTTTGGAGCGCGCTGGTGTGCCGAAGGGCGTAGTCAACCTCGTCCTTCCATCGAAGACCGGTCCAATGATCTCGAAGATGCTCCATGACCCACGCGTTCGCAATCTCTCATTCACCGGTTCAACAGAGGTCGGTCGCATCTTGTTGAAGGAATCGGCAGATTGCGTCATTCGTACATCTATGGAGCTTGGCGGCAATGCACCATTCGTCGTTCTCGACGATGCCGATATTGATGCAGCGGTCGCGGGTGCGATGCTGGCAAAGATGCGCAATGGTGGCGCTGCCTGCACCGCAGCAAATCGTTTCTATGTTGCCGCGTCAGTTGCGGAAGAGTTCACAACAAAGTTCAGTGCAGCGATGGCAGCGTTGAAGATGGCGCCTGGACTTACCGAGGGTGCACAACTTGGCGCAAGTGTCTCACTCAAGGAACGTAACAAGATTGCTGAACTCGTTGACTCCGCAGTGAAGAGCGGTGGAAAGATTCATACCGGTGGTTCAACACCAGATGGTGACGGAGCCTTCTATCCTGCAACAGTTATCTCCGTCGATGCGAAGAATCCGATCCTCGACCACGAGGTATTTGGACCTGTCGCACCTGTTGTTACGTTCTCAACTGATGAAGAGGCGATTGCACTTGCTAATGCATCTGAATTCGGTTTGATTAGCTACGTCTACTCACGCGATCTCGCACGCGCTATCCGGACTGCAGAGGCGATTGAGTCAGGAATGGTCGCTATTAATAAGGGCGTTATCTCTGATCCGGCAGCGCCATTTGGTGGCGTAAAGCAGAGCGGACTTGGTCGTGAGGGTGGCTTCGATGGCATCCACGAATTTCTTGAGACTAAATATATCGGCGTAGAGATTTAAGAAACTTCTTCAGCCACTGCGGGAGAAATTTCGTAGCGTTAAGCACGGTGAGAATGAAGAAGTGTCCCTCGCCCGCTAAGAAATCACTTGACCGTCTATACATCCGCAT
>CANGCW010000077.1 GCA_947452525.1 Actinomycetota bacterium | reverse complement strand
ACTTAATATCCGCTACAAGGCAGAAGATGGCACAAAGCCGCTAGCAACTCTTAATGGAACGCTCGTTGCGATTCCTCGCATGATTGTTGCAATTCTCGAGAACCATCAGAATGAAGATGGTTCAGTGAATGTTCCCGCAGCGCTCCGTCCATTCCTTGGTGTCGATACTTTGGTTCCTGCGTGAGTATTCCCGGCTACCGGCCGAAGCTCATAGCAACTGATCTTGATGGAACGATCGTTCCTCATTACTCAGGTGTGAGCGATCGAACGATTGCTGCATTTAAGCGCGCACATGATCTTGGTGTAGAGATCTTCTTCGTTACTGGAAGACCTCCTCGCTGGATGCCTGAAGTACGAGATGCTTTTGGATTCGGTAGCGCAATCTGCGCAAATGGTGCGATGTTGTATGACTTGATGAATGACAGAGTTCTTGAAGAGTTCAACATTTCGGTTGATGTACAACTTGAATTAGTGAAAAAGCTTCGTGAAGTAATTCCGCCAATTTCTTTTGCAATTGAGTACGGCAATGAGTTCCACCACGAGAGCAAGTACATCCCTCGTTGGGATATCGGTATCGATATGCAACCAGTGGATCGCATTGAAGATCGTTGTGTTCGTCCTGCATTTAAGATGCTCGCTCGTTGCAGCGATTACGAGATGACATCCGATGAGATGCTCGTTATTGCAGAGCGTGAAGTGGGACATCTCGCCACAATCACTCACTCCAATGGTTCCGAGGCGCTCCTAGAGATCTCAGCGCTCGGCGTCAGCAAGGGCGAGACCCTGGCAAAGATGGCATCTCGCCTTGGAATCACCGCAGCCGATGTCGTGGCTTTTGGAGATAATCCCAATGACTTCTCTATGCTGGAGTGGGCCGAGAGATCCTGGGCCATTGAGGATGGCCATGCCGATACGCCTCTCCATGCAAAGTTTGTTGCCGCCCCATGTGAAGCCGATGGCGTCGCTGAAGTTATCGAGCAACTCCTAGAACTCCCCGTTCGCCCCTAATCCGAGCCTGATTTTTTGGCGGATAGGCCTCCACAAGGTAAGTTTGCCCACGGAGGGCTCGCATAGCGGCCGAGTGCACCGGTCTTGAAAACCGGCAAGGGAAACCTTCGTGGGTTCAAATCCCACGCCCTCCGCCACTTTTTTGATTCAGCCACTCACGACAAGACGTGTGAGTGGCTGATTTCATAATATCCACGCTCAGCTTTACCTAGCGTCAACCTCACTTCAGGTGGAAACTTATCCCTGTTGCCTCACCCTTCTGGGGTCCGAAAGAGGCTAGTTTTTCGAATCTGCAGGGAGAGATCGTGGCTACAGGAGTATTTTCTGAAGGGCGCGCAAAGATCGCAGAACGAACACTGCGAACTGACCGTTGGTGGTTGCAACCACTCGTCACATTCGGCGTTCTTATCTCATTCATTATTTACGCAACATGGCGTGCCTTTGAAAATAACTACTACTTCATAGAGCCGCTTATCTCTCCGTTCTATTCGCCATGTCTTTCGCAGTCATGTGCGCCAGGTTCATCTCTCCTTGGCCGCCTCTTCCCCATTATTCACATCTGGGGAATGACATTCTCTCCTGCGCTCTTTATCTTGATCTTCCCACTTGGTTTCCGCATGACCTGCTATTACTACCGCAAGGCGTATTACAGATCTTTCTGGATGTCACCACCAGCATGCGCTGTGGCAGAACCACATGCAAAGTACACAGGTGAGACTCGTGCACCACTCATCTTGCAGAATGCACACCGTTGGTTCTTCTACGCCGGACTAGTCTTTAACGTCTTACTAACCGTTGATGCAGTCCTCGCATTTAGAAATTCTGAGAATCAATGGGGCCACATGTCAGTGGGAACTCTTGTGCTTCTAGCAAATGCATCATTCCTCTGGTTCTACTCGCTCTCATGTCATACCTGCCGCCACACAGTGGGTGGACGTCTCCGTAACTTCTCAAAACATCCCATGCGTTATAAGGCGTGGACGCTAGTTTCAAAGCTCAACCATTTCCACCAGCAGTTCGCTTGGATCTCACTTGCGGGTGTTTGGCTTACCGATATCTATGTCCGTGAAGTCGCTACACATGCGATCTCTAACTGGTACTTCTTCTAGGAGCCCGCTATGACCTCACCTAAATTAGATCGCTACAAGTATGACGTCGTTGTTATCGGCGCAGGTGGAGCAGGACTTCGCGCTGCAGTAGAAGCACGTGAAGCTGGACTCTCTGTTGCAATCGTCTGTAAATCATTGTTCGGTAAGGCCCACACTGTTATGGCAGAGGGTGGCGCAGCTGCATCGATGGGTAACGTCAACGACAATGACAACTGGATGGTTCACTTCCGCGACACCATGCGCGGCGGAAAGTTCCTTAACCACTTCCGTATGGCTGAATTACATGCAAAAGAGGCTCCAGATCGCATCTGGGAGCTCGAGATGTGGGGCGCTCTCTTTGATCGCACCAAAGAGGGAAAGATTTCACAACGCAACTTTGGTGGCCACGAGTATCCACGCCTAGCTCACGTAGGTGACCGCACCGGCCTAGAACTCATCCGCACGATGCAGCAACGTATCGTCGCCCTTCAGCAGAAGGATGCAAAAGAGTTTGGTGATGCAGAGAAGTTCATCAAGGTCTTCGCTGAACTCACCATCACTGAGATTCTTAAAGATAACGGCAAGATCTCTGGCGCATATGGTTACTGGCGCGAGAGCGGAGATGAAGTTCTCTTCGAAGCACCAGCCGTTGTTATCGCAACAGGTGGAGTCGGAAAGACATTTAAGATCACATCGAATTCATGGGAGGGCACCGGCGATGGCCATGCGCTCGCTCTAAAAGCAGGAGCAAATCTTGTTGATATGGAGTTCTTGCAATTCCATCCAACCGGAATGGTCTGGCCACTCTCTGTAAAGGGAATTCTCGTAACAGAGTCAGTTCGTGGTGAGGGTGGAATTCTCACCAACTCACTCGGCGAGCGCTTCATGTTTAAGTACATCCCAGATGTATTTAAAGATAAGTATGCCGATAACGAGGCCGAGGCAGACCGTTGGTATCTCGATCAAGATAACAACCGCCGCCCACCAGAGTTGCTTCCACGCGATGAGGTTGCGCGCGCAATCAATAGCGAGGTTAAAGCGGGTCGCGGAACTGAGCACGGAGGAGTATTCCTCGATGTCTCTAAGCGCCTCTCTGCAGAGGTTATTAAGAAGCGCCTTCCATCTATGTGGCATCAGTTCTATGAACTCGCTGGCGTAGATATCACCAAAGAGCCAATGGAAGTTGGCCCAACATGTCACTACGTCATGGGTGGAGTCGAAGTTGAGCCAGATACTGCAGCGGCAGTAGGCGTCGATGGACTCTTCGCAGCTGGTGAAGTTGCAGGTGGAATGCATGGATCAAACCGACTCGGCGGAAATTCACTTACCGACCTCTTGGTCTTCGGCCGTCGCGCAGGAATGGGTGCAGTTGCTTATGTGAAGTCACATGGCGCAAACCCAGTGAGCGAAGCGAGTATCTCGCAGGCTGCAGCGCGTATTGAGGCGCCATTTGCGCGTACCGGCGGAGAGAACGCATATTCACTCCACCAAGAGTTACAAGAAGTTACCCATAACCTCGTCGGAATTATCCGCACTGAATCAGAACTGGTAGAGGCAATTGAGAAGATTGCCGATATCCGCAAGCGCAGTGCAAATATCTCCGTCACTGGTTCACGTAAGTTCAACCCTGGTTTCCATCTCGCCTTCGATCTCGACAATATGTTGTTAGTCGCTGAGAGCACTGCGAAGTCAGCGGTTCTTCGTCAAGAGTCACGCGGTGGTCACACCCGCGATGACTTCCCAGGTATGAACTCAACCTGGCGTCAGGTCAATCACATCTCTAGCTTCGATGGCGAGAAAGTCTCCATCAAGGCGCAACCACTCTCAGCACTTCCCAAGGAGCTCTTCGATCTCTTCGATATTCATGAACTCGAGAAGTACATGACAAGTGAAGAGATCGCGAAAGGTGGTACCAACTAATGGCACGCACTCTTAAATTACGCATCTGGCGTGGCGATGACACGACCGGCGCACTTCAAGATGTCACGGTTGATGCTAACCCAGGTGAAGTAGTCCTCGACATCATCCACCGCGTTCAAGCAACGCAGATGGGTGACCTCGCAGTTCGTTGGAACTGTAAGGCTGGCAAGTGTGGCTCTTGCTCCATGGAGATCAATGGCCGTCCACGTCTTGCTTGCATGACTCAAGTCTCTGCATATGGTGAAGATGAGACAATCACAATCACACCGCTTCGTGCATTCCCTGTTATCAAAGATCTCGTTACCGATGTATCCTTCAACTACAAGAAGGCGATGGAGATTCCTTCCGTCGAGATGCCTGCAGATATGAAGCCAGGCGAACCACGTATGCAGCAGGTGGATGTCGAGCGCTCACAAGAGTTCCGCAAGTGCATCGAGTGCTTCCTCTGTCAGGATACCTGCCACGTTATTCGCGACCATGAAGAGAATAAGAAGTCCTTCGCTGGACCTCGCTTCTTCATCCGTATCGCTGAGCTCGATATGCATCCGCTTGATATCTTGCGCAACCGTAAGAAGCAGGCGCAAGAGGAGCACGGCCTTGGAATGTGCAATATTACAAAGTGCTGTACTGAGGTCTGCCCTGAGCACATTCGCATCACCGATAACGCGATTATCCCTATGAAGGAGCGCGTTGTTGATACGAAATACGACCCAATTCGTTGGCTCGGCTCAAAGATTCTCAAGCGAGAAGATATCGTTCAAAACTAAGGGCAATTATCTATTCAGAGTTGTAGCCTTTGGCCATGAAGATCTTTATCCGTTGGGCTGTTCTCTCCATTGCTGTCTGGGTCGCGACTGCGATTCTTCCTGGAATCACCATCAAGGGTGGCGCCTGGAGTTATCTCTGGGTCGCACTGCTCGTCGCCTTCGTTAATACTTTTATCGGCACCTTGGTAAAGATTCTCACCCTGCCGGCAGTACTTCTCTCGCTCGGCCTCTTCCTTATCGTCATTAACGCTGCGATGTTAAAGCTCGTCGATAAGTGGAGCACCGCTATCTCCATCAACAGTTGGTGGTCTGCGATCTTCGCCTCCCTCATCATCTCGATCGTCTCCTCCATCCTTAATAAGACTATCGTTAACCGCGATAAGTAATGAAGAAGATTGCCGTCGTCGCAGTTGGCGGCATCGCTGGTTCGCTTGCCCGGTGGGCAATCTCTCTCGCGATGGTCGAAGGAGGATTTCCCTGGGCAACGCTGACCGTGAATTACGTCGGCTCCACGATTCTCATCACCGT
>CANGCW010000076.1 GCA_947452525.1 Actinomycetota bacterium | reverse complement strand
TCGCCGAACCACTCAGCAACCTGAGCATTGACCTTTGGTGAGGTAATCCAGTTCATCCACTTGTACATACAATTTGGATGCTTTGCCTTGGCGGAGATCATCCAGGTATCAGACCAACCGGTTGAACCCTCAGAAGGAACGAAAGACTTTACAGTCACCTTCTTATCGCTATTGATGAGGTTGGCGATAACCTGCCACTCCGTTCCCATGACAGTGTTACCTGATTCAAAGGATTGAACTGCCTTGGTGTAGTCAGACCAGTACTCGCCGACGATCTTCTTCTGTGACTTAAGAAGTGCAACTGCTGCATCGAACTGGGTCTTATCGAGAGAGTATGGATTCTTAATCTTGAGATTTGGCTGGCTCTTCATAAGGTAGAGAGCTGCATCTGCAATATAGATAGGTGAATCGTATGCAGTGATCTTTCCCTTGTATGGTGAATTAGCATCGAAGACGGCGCCCCATGATGTTGGAGCCTTCTTTACAACTGCTGGGTTGTAGGTAAGGACATTTGCACCCCAACCGTGAGGAATACCGTACATAACTCCCTTCACCGAGTTCCATCCTGCGTTCTTTAAGAATGGAGAGATTGTGGAGTAGTTAGGAACGAGTGAGGTATTTACTGGTGCAACATCGCCACCATAAATCAAGCGAAGAGTCGCATCACCAGATGCTGAGACGCCGTCATACGCTCCTGATTTCATGAGCGAGACCATCTCATCTGAGGTATTTCCAACCTTTGCATTAACAGTGCAACCGGTTGACTTCTGGAATGGAGTTACCCAGTCAACGGTCTTGTCATTGCTTCCATTTTCAGCATAACCTGCCCAGACAACGATATTGAGCGCGCCCTCTCCTGCTCCAACAGATTTAGCTGCCTTAGTTACTAGCGCAGCCTGTGCTGAAGAAGTGGCAACGAGGCTTGTGCCTGCTACCAAGAGTGCGACGGAGATCGAGCTTGCGAGGGCAAACTTCTTCTTTGTACGCATCATCTCTACCTTTTCTTATTGCAGTTAGTTAAGCGACTTGGATTTCGGATTTCGAATCCCAAGAAATCTGTAGATGTGAGCCAACTTCTAGACCCACATCCGAACTTCCATCATTTCCCTTGAGCAGAGTAAGTCTGTCTCCATTTGCTAGTTCAATCTCTATCCGGGTCGTTGATCCGACGAATTGAAGTTGGCGAATGAAACCCTCGACGGCGCGGTCACGCGCAGCTCCGATAAATATCTTCTCTGGCCGGATGCTAAAGACGCTTCCGTCACGGTGAATCAGATTCGATATTCCGACGAAGCCAGCAACAAACTCGTTAGCTGGGTTCTCGTAGACCGAGCGAGGTGAACCCACTTGCACGATATTTCCCTCGCTGAAGACGGCGATGCGATCAGCCATCGTCAATGCTTCTTCTTGATCATGGGTAACGAAGATAAAGGTGATGCCAAGGCTCTTCTGGAGATCCTTTAACTCCTTCTGCATCTCGTGGCGGAGTTTGAGATCGAGGGCGCCAAGGGGTTCATCGAGAAGTAGAACCTTCGGCTCATTGACGATTGCACGTGCAAGTGCGACGCGTTGGCGTTGGCCGCCGCTGAGTTGGGAGGGCTTTCGGTTCTCATAACCGGCGAGCTTTACCTTCTCAAGGGCACGCTTCGCACGCTCTTCACGCTCTGCTTTGCCGACGCCCTTTACGCGCAGCCCGTACTCAACATTCTTCTGCACTGTCATATGTGGGAAGAGGGCATAATCCTGGAAGACGGTATTTACATCACGATTAAATGGTGGAACGTTGCTGACATCTACTCCATCGATGGTAATCGACCCGGAATCAGGGATCTCAAAACCAGCAATGAGACGGAGAACCGTTGTCTTACCGGAGCCACTTGGCCCAAGCATTGCGAAGAACTCTCCATCGTAGATATCGAGGTTGACGCCATCGACCGCTTTAACATCGCCAAAACTCCTACGAAGTTCTTTGATGGCGATAGCTACATCCATCTGTGAAGACATATTTGGCTCCACGCTTAGAGAATGGAGAGCGCTTCCAACTTAGCCTTCAAATCATTATCGGAAGGCTCAGTGAGGTGGGTGCCATCTGTGAAGACGATAACAGGAATCGATTGGGCGCCGCCGTTAATCTCAACGACCTTTGCAGCAGCTGAGGTATCTGCCTCAACATCGATATAGGTGTACTCAACCTTATTCTCATCGAGGAATCTCTTGCTGCGGCGGCAATCTCCACACCATTCAGCGCCATACATCACTACATTGCTTGAGCTCATCGTTGCTCCTACTTCAAGTCGAGGAAATGTTCCAACCCGAATGTTAGTCCTGGATGAGTGGGAACGCTACGGATGCCAAGAAGCACTCCAGGCATGAATCCCGTGCGATCGATTGAGTCATGGCGAATAGTCAGCGTCTCACCGAGGTCACCGAGGATAACCTCTTGGTGGGCGACGAGTCCGCGAAGGCGTACTGAGTGAATGTGAACATCGCCGACGAGAGCGCCGCGTGCACCATCAAGTGCACTAGATGTTGCATCTGGCATCGCAGGACGCTTTGAAGCGGTACGAGCTTCAGTGATTAATTCAGCCGTGCGAGCTGCTGTACCTGAAGGCGCATCCGCCTTATTTGGGTGGTGCAGTTCTACAATCTCAACAGATTCAAAGTACTTCGAAGCCTGCGCAGCGAATTGCATCATGAGGACAGCGCCAAGTCCGAAGTTAGGAGCAATGAGCGCGCCAGTTCCTTCGTTCTTCTTCAACCATCCTCGGATGAGATCTAGCTTCGCAGAATCAAAACCTGTCGTACCGACAACTACGTGGATTCCATTGTTTATTGCAAATTCAAGATTACCCATCACTGCATCAGGGTGAGTGAAATCAACGACTACCTGTGTACCACTAGAGATGAGGAGATCTAACGAATCTCCTGCATCAATGCTGGCAACGAGTTCTAAATCATCTGCTGCAGTTACTGCGCGGCAGGCCTCGCTACCCATACGCCCTTTGGCGCCTAGGACTGCGACCTTAATCTTTGAGGTGCTCACTGGTTAACTCTCTCAAACTTTGTTGAACTCTTAAAGGGTCCGATTACCGCAAGGGTAGTTGGTGCAAGAAGAAGATCGCTCGCTAATTGTTGGATCTCTTCATCCGTCACGGCGGCGATGCGGCCAAGAATCTCATCAAAGCTCATAATCTCGCCATAAACGAGCTCGCTCTTTCCAATACGGCTCATCTGAGATCCGGTGTCCTCTTGGCTCAAGACGAGCGAACCTGAGACGGCTCCCTTTGCGCGAGAGATCTCTTCATCGGTGAGTCCATGAGCAGCAACATCGTGGGTAACTGCCTTAATAATCTTTGCGACCTCTTCAGCCTTATTTGGCTGGCAACCAGCGTAGAAGGCGAGCGTTCCAGAACCGGCGAATTGCTGAACATATGCATATGTTGAATAAGCGAGGCCGCGCTTCTCGCGGATCTCTTGGAAGAGTCGAGATGACATTCCGCCACCGAGGGCGGAGGCGAGGATGCTGAGTGCAAAGCGACGCTCATCATTACGTGCAACGCCTTGAACGCCCATCAAGAGATGCGCTTGTTCCGTCTTGCGCTCATGTACGAGAACTTTTCCACGACCATTGACTTTCGCGCTCTTTACTGGCCGAAGTTCTGGAGCGGTGCCACCGTTATCCAGAAAGTGATCTTTTGAGAGAGCTTCTTCAACCATGCGCACAACGTTCTTGTGCTTCACATTGCCAGCAACAGAGACGACCATATTCTCTGGGCGGTACTGCTTCTTATAATAATTAAATACCGCGCTGCGAGACATGGCGTTGATCGATTCAACAGTTCCGAGAACTGGTCGACCAAGTTCGGTATCTCCGTAATAACCCTCGAGATAGAAATCGTGGATGAGATCTGATGGATCATCATCACGCATTGCAATCTCTTCCAAGACAACGCTGCGCTCGGAATCAACATCCTCTTTTGTAACAGTCGAAGAGGTCATGAGATCTGAGATCACATCGACGGCGAGTGGGAAATCTTTATCGAGCACGCGTGCGTAGAAGCAGGTGTACTCCTTGCTCGTAAATGCATTCATCTCTCCGCCAACAGCTTCAATCGCTGAGGAGATCTCCATTGCATTACGGCGCTTTGTACCTTTGAAGAGAAGGTGCTCTAGAAAATGTGAAGCCCCCGCGACGGATTTACTCTCATCGCGGGAGCCAACATTGACCCAAATTCCCACAGCAGCAGAGCGAACTGTGCTGACTTCTTCTGTAACGATACGGAGACCGCTAGGAAGTGTGGTTTTAGCCATTAACTACTTACTCTTTTGAAGCCGAAGAGAGAGTTCCATCAGGCAGTACTGCCACGAGTGAGAACTTACCCTTTGGATCGATTTCAGCAATCTCAACTTCGATCTTATCGCCGACATTCATTACCTCTTCGAGGTTCTCAATGCGCTTTCCGCCGTGCATCTTGCGGATCTGCGAGACGTGGAGGAGGCCATCCTTACCAGGAACGAGTGAGATAAACGCACCGAACGTTGCAAGCTTTACGACTGTACCGTTGAAGCGCTCTCCCACTGATGGAACATGTGGGTTAGCGATTGCATCGATCATTGCCTTAGCAGCTTCAGCCTGTGATCCCTCGGTTGCACCGATGTAGATAGTTCCATCATCTTCGATGGAGATATCTGCGCCCGTGTCATCCTGAATCTGGTTGATCATCTTGCCCTTAGGCCCGATGACTGCACCGATCATGTCGACTGGAACCTTGACGGTGATGATGCGAGGAGCGAGCAAGCTCATCTCATCTGGTGCATCGATCGCCTGATTCATGATGTCGAGGATAGATAGACGGGCTTCCTTCGCCTGAAGGAGCGCTGCAGCGAGAACTGATGCTGGAATTCCATCAAGCTTGGTATCAAGTTGGAGCGCAGTAACGAATTCACGTGTACCGGCGACCTTGAAATCCATATCTCCGAATGCATCTTCAGCGCCGAGGATGTCGGTTAGCGCGACATACTCAGTCTTTCCATCAACATCACCTGAGATAAGGCCCATCGCAATACCTGCAACTGGAGCCTTCAAAGGCACACCAGCGTTGAGGAGAGCAAGCGTTGAGGCACACACTGAACCCATGGATGTTGATCCATTGGAACCGAGGGCTTCTGAGACTTGGCGGATTGCATATGGGAACTCTTCACGAGTTGGAAGTACTGGAACAAGTGCGCGCTCTGCAAGTGCACCGTGGCCGATTTCGCGACGCTTTGGTGACCCAACACGACCGGTCTCTCCTACAGAGTAAGGAGGGAAGTTGTA